>JAVKCR010000157.1:0-6719 GCA_040222645.1 Rhodospirillales bacterium | reverse complement strand
CGCGTCGATTCCGTCATGTCGGCATCGCGGATCGCGGCGCTGACCCCGACATAGCCTTCCGCCGGGGTGCGCACGAGCATGTTGCGCCAGCCCAGCAGCTCGGCCTTCCGGTTGGTGCGGAAACCCGGCGAGAACCAGCGTTCCATCACCGCATCGCCCAGCGGCTCGATGCCGCCCTTGTTGATGGCGTCGATGCGGGTGTTCCACATCTCCTTCGGACCGATGACGTTCGCGGTATCGCAGAGCACCAGCGCGCGCACGAGATCGGGACGGCTGGCGCGCAGGCCCTGGGCGATGATACCGCCAACCGACAGCCCGACGAAGACGGCGTCCTTCATACCGTAATGATCCATCAGGCCGGCGACGTCGCCGACCAGCGTCTCCATCCGGTAGGGCGCGGGGGAAAGCTCGCTGAGGCCGTGGCCGCGCTTGTCGTACTTCATCACCCGGAAGCTGTCGGGCAGCCGTGCGATCACCTTGTCCCAGATGCGGAAATCGGTGCCGAGCGAGTTCGAGAAGACAAGCGCCGGACCGCCTTCGGGACCGCGCACGGAAACATGGTGGGTAAAGCCGCCGATCTCGACGAAAGCCATCCGGATAACTCCCTTGAAAACCTGATTCCGGGCAGGATGGAGTCCGGGCGGCGCATCATCAAGCGGCGAAAGCGCCACGATGCGGAAGCGTCAGGCGAAGTGTGGCGCGATTCCAAGACCGGGAATATCGGGCAGGCAGCGGATACCGCAGACCACCGGCGGCACGACGGCCAGGTCGCGGGCGTAATGGCCGGAAAGCGAGAACCCGGCATGGCTGATCGGCTGCGGCAGCAGCGAGGTGACATGCAGGCCGGCCAGCGTGCCGATTGCGGTTTCCAGCGGCCCGGTATTGACGCAGCGTATGCCGCTGGCGGCGGCGAAATCCGCCATCTCCAGGAACCGGTCCGGGCCGCCGGCCCGCGGCATCTTGAAAATGAAGACATTGACCGCGCCAGCCTCGACCAGCCGCCGCATGTTCTCCAGCGTCTCGACGGGGTTGTCCCAGGCGGTCAGGATCGCGCCCGACCGGCAGACTTCCGCCATGTCGCCGATGGAGACGGTACCGGTATCGATCGGGTCCTCGACATAGTCGATCCCGAACGGCGCGAAGGATTCCATGTTGCGGAGCGCGTCGTCGAGTGTCTTCCAGGCATCGTTCGGGTCGAGCCGGAAGGTGAAATCCGGAAACGCCTCGCGCAGGGCCCGCACCCTTTCAAGGTCGTGCGCCACATCGGCGAAGCACTTGATCTTCAGCGTCGTCATGCCCTGGCGCGCGTAGCCCGCCGCCTGGGCAATCGCCGCGGCGACATCGCGTTCGCCGACGAGGCCGTTGACCGGCACCTGCATCGGCGGAATGTCCCGGCTCGCGCCGGCGAGGTAGCAATTGAGCGGCTGACCGGCGGATGCCGCCCGTGCCGAGAACCAGGCCGTCGCGATGGCGCAGCGTATCCGGTTGTGAGGCTCGCGGGAATCGACCCGGTCGAGGAAATCGCCGGATTCCGGGTCGAGACCCCGGACGATTTCCATCAGTTCATGCGCCATTCTCGCGCCGTCGATTTCCACATGCGGCCCGAAGGCAACCTCGCCCCAGCCTTCCGCGCCGTCCTTCAGACGGCAGCGCAGGATGATGCCGGCGCGACTCGTATGCTCCCCCTTGGCCCATCGGTAGACGACCTTCAGCGGCAGGTCATAGGGCGTTGCCTCGAAGGGAATCATTCTTCCTCCATCGGAACCAGGAGTTCGGGCGGAATATGCAGGTCGGCCTCGTCGCCGGGGGCGTAGATGGTGTGCGAGGCGGCCTGGACCACCAGCCGGCGATCGCCGACGGCGACGACATATTCGACCACCTTGCCGGAAAACGTGGCGCCCTCCACCCGGCCGCGGATGCGGTTCGGCTGATCCATTGCTGCATCGCGAACGAAACGTATATGTTCCGGCCGCACCAGCAGCAGGTCTCCCCGCTCCCGGTCGGAACCGGCGATGGTCAGCATACCGAACGGCGTCTCGGCACGCTGGAGGTCGCCATCGCGGACCAGGCCGGAACAGGGAATGAATTCGGCCTGGCCGATGAATCGGGCCGTGAACAGACGTTTCGGGCGCAGATAGAGGTCGAGCGGCGCCCCGACCTCTATCAGATCGCCGCCGTCCATCAGGGCGATCCGGTCGGACAGGGAGAGCGCCTCCTCCTGATCGTGGGTAACATAGATCGTGGTCTGGCCGAGCCTCGTCTGCAGGCTGCGCAGTTCCGAGCGCATCTGCTCGCGGAGCTTGGCGTCAAGATTTGACAGCGGCTCGTCGAGCAGCAGCAGATCGGCGCCCTTGACCAGCGCCCGGGCCAGCGCCACGCGCTGCTGCTGGCCGCCGGAAAGCTGGGTTGCAGGGCGATCGCCATAGCCATCGAGACCGACCATGGCCAGTGTCGCCTCGACCCGCGGGCGGATTTCGGATTTCGCGAGTTTCATGGTCTCGAGCGGAAAGCCGACATTCTCGGCAACGGTCATGTGCGGCCAGACGGCGTAAGACTGGAACACCATGGAAATGTTGCGCTTCTGGGTCGGCACCACGTAACCGGTCCCGCCGTCGAAAACGTTGACGCCGCCGATATCGATGCGTCCGTCGCTCGGCGTCTCCAGCCCGGCGACGCTGCGCAGCGTCGTCGTCTTGCCGCAGCCCGACGGCCCGAGCAGGGTGAAGAACTCACCGGCGGCCACCTCGAGGCTGGTGTCCTTCACCGCGAGATGGAAGCCGCCCTCGACCGGGTAGGCGACGCGGAGATTGCGGATCGAGAGCATCACAGCGCCTCCCGTCCGGAGGACCGCGACCGGCTCGCCATGACCTGCCAGCCGACGACACAGATCAGCATCGCGAAGACCAGCCAGACCCCGATCGCCGCCGCCTTGTTCGGTTCCCCGCCCGACCAGTAGCCCCAGAGCAGCACCGGCACGGTCGTGTTGTGCGCGCCCTTGAGCAACAGGGCAGAGGTGAGTTCGCGCATGCAATGCGCCAGCACCCAGATCCAGACCGCGGCGATGGCCGGGAAGGCGAGCGGCGCGATGATCCGGCGCATGGTGCGCCACCAGCCGGCGCCGCTGGTATGCGCGGCATCCTCGAGGTCGGCATGCAGCTGGATCATCACGCCGTGCGTCGCGCGGCTTCCGAAGGAGAGATAGTTCGTCGTGTAGGCGATCATGATGATCCAGATGGTGCCGTAGATCGGGATGAAGTTGATGGTGAGATAGACATAGATCAGGCCGACGCCGATCAGCGTACCGGGGATGGCGATCGGCAGGAAGGACAGCGCGTCGATGATCTTCCGGCCCGGCGCCTTCGAGCGGATAACCACCCAGGATACCAGCACCGACAACAGCGCGACCGCGGTCGAGGCGATGACCGCGATCAGCACGCTGTTCATCGAGGCCTGCACCGCGCGCCGGTTGGAGAAGAACTCGATATGGTTGGCCAGCGTCGCCTTCTCCAGCATGTCGAGCGAGACGCCGGCCTGGTAGGGCATCAGGCTGGTCCAGACCAGAATCGCCACCGGGGCGGCGACGGCGAGCAGGAAATAGACCACGATGATGCCGAATGCCGGCCACTTCCAGCGTCCCAGCGGCACCATGCGGGTGCGCCAGCCCTTGCCGGTGACGGTCACGAACCGGCCCGAGATGCGGGTATAGCGCTGGTAGCTCCAGGCCAGCGTCAGCACGATGACCAGGAAGAACACCGCCATGGCGCTGATCACGCCGTATTCCGGCAGGCCGCCCGGCGCATCGTTCGCCAGGTACACCACCTGGCTCGACAGCACGAAGATGCCGACCGGCATGCCGATGGTGCCCGGGATGTCGAACACCAGGAAGCCGACGATCAGCAGGAAGACCGCCGCCGCGAGAATGGTCGGCGCCAGCAGCGGCAGGAAGATCCGGCGGATGGTGGTGAACAGCCCGGCGCCGCTGGTGAAGGCCGCCTCCTCCAGGCTCGGATCCATGTTCCGGAAGGCGGGCGAGAGGATGAGGAAGGTCGAGGGCACCAGCGCCAGCCCCTCGACGAAGATCATGCCGCCCATCGAGTAGATGTTGATCGGGGCGCTCTCGAGCCCGAACAGGTACTGCAGCAGGTCGTTGAACGCGCCGGTACGCGGGCTGAGCAGCATGACCCAGCCAATCGCCATCAATACCGGCGGGGTCGCCATCGGCAGGATGATCAGCGCCCGCACCAGCCCCTTCATCGGCAGGTCGGTGCGTTCCACCAGCCAGGCGACGGTGATGCCCAGCGTCAGCGCCATCACCGTCGCGCCGATGGCGAACTGCACCGTGTTGCCGACCAGATCCCAGAATTCGGCGCTGAGATAGACCTTGCCGTAATTGCCGACCGACCAGCCGGGGTCCGACGGGAAGCCGGTCGGCTTGAAGCTGGAGACAAGCACCAGTGCCAGCGGCACCAGCACCAGCCAGGCCAGCAGGGTTCCGAGAGAGAGCGACGGAAGCCAGCGGGCGAACCGCCATCTGAGAGACAGGTCCGCCCGCATTGTTCCGCCGGAGACGGCGTCGTTCATCTTCGTGCCGGGTTCAGTGCAGCTTCACGCGCTACAATCTAGCGCGCGGCCCCCGCGGAACCGAGGATCTTGTTGAAAACCTCGAATGTCTCCTGGTACTTGTCTGTTTCCTCGGCCGGCCATTCCGCCGCTTCCGCATCCTTGACCAGGTCGTAGGTCTTGGTGCCGGGCAGGAGATGACTGCCGCGGCTGGTGGCGCTTTCGTAGGCGGCCGCCCCTTCGGACGTCGTCAACCAGGAGAGGAACAGCTTGGCGCCGGCGGTATTGCGCGCGCCCTTGGTCATCGAAGTGTAGATCGTGTGCATCGGCGCCGGATCGAGCGCGATGCGCTTCACGGGGGCGCCCGCATCGATCGCCGGCTGGGTGGAATGGAAGAAGCCGATGGCGATATCGACCTCACCCGCGCCGACCTGCTGGGCCAGCGGGAAGGTCGATTTGAACAGCAGCGGTTCAAGCTTCATGTAGGCTTCCAGCTCGGCCTGCGCCTTCTCGACACCCCAGACCTTGGCCATCTGGGTATGCGCGCCCGCGCGGACCCAGCTGCCCATGCGGCCCTTCCACTTCATGTCGTTGACGTCCTGCCAGCCCTTCGGCTCATCCTCCGGCTTCACCCTGTCGGTGTTGACCAGCAACACGTAGACAGAGGCTGCCATCGCGACGGTGAAGGGTTCCGGGGTCAGCTTTGCCGGCACGCCAAGCTCGCCCCAGTTGGCTTCCTGCAGCAGGCCGCGGTCATTCATTTCCCAGGCCTGGGCGGCGCCGGTCGTGACGAGGTCTCCCGTGTAGCCCTGGCCCTGGATCTCCTGGATCACGCGGCCGGTCATCTTGTTGCCGCCAACCACCCGGAGATGTTCGACCTTCACATCCGGGTAGCGCTTGTTGAAGGCTTCGAGCACCTTGTCGATCTGGTCTTCCTTGGAACTTTCGTACCAGACGACCGGATGCTCGGATGCCGCCGCCTGCTTGGCGAGATCGGCCAGCATGTCGGCATTGGCCATGCCCGTTCCCAGGCCAAGCGCCGTGACAGCGCCGATCGCTGTCAGTGCGGCACGCCGGGTCCAATTCTCCACTGCATAGTTCATGACGTCCTCCCAAACGTTCTTGGACCGCAACTATGCATGCAGTTTACAGGTCAACAAAGTGAATTCTTGAGATAATTCCTCTATCGACCGCCGTAATGCATGCAATTGGTCATTCGGTCGGCCGGAACCGATAGACGCACCGATGCGAGCCGCCAAGCAGATGTTCCGAGCGGTCGACATCATAGCCGGATCCGATCACCGCCCGGAAGACTTCCTTCTCCGAGGCGCAGATGCCGGTGCAATGGGCGGCGGCAACGCAGATCGGGCAATGGCGCTCGACCAGCAACCATGTCCCGCCATCCGCCGTCGCTTCCGCCATGTAACCTTCGGCGCTTCGGATCGCGGCAAGCGCCGCGACGCGGTCGCCAAGCCCGGCCACCGCGCCGATCCGGGCGCGGTAATCGGCAATCTGCTCGCGCGTGCGCGCTTCGATGAGCTTTTCCAGCCCGGCCTCGCCGAAGGTCTGGCGCATCAGGTCGATGAGGGAGACCGAAAGCTCCGCATGCGCATCCGGAAAATGCCGGTTGGCGGCTTCGGTCAGCCGCCAGAGTTTCGCCGGCCGGCCGACCCTCCCCGGTTCCGCCACGTGATCCAGCAACCCTTCCTCCGCCAGCGCGTAGAGATGCTGGCGGACCGCCATCGGGGTTATGCCGAGCGGGCGCGCGAGGTCTTCCGCGGTTGCCGGTCCGTCTGTCTTCAGCGCCTCAAGCAGGGCGCGGCGCGTCGTCTTCTTGGGGGAAGGTGAACTCATGCCAAAATTTCTAAAGATTTTTCTTGATTAAAACAAGCGATCCGGATCAAGATTAATAAAGAAAATGCTTTGGAAACAGCCATGACAGCCACCGAGTACCGCCGCGTCGCCTCTCTCGCCGATCTGCGCAACGCCGGTCGCAAGATCATCCGCGATGGCGACAAGCAGATCGCGCTGTTTGCCGTCGGCGACCGGGTGCTGGCCTGCAACAACCGCTGCCCGCACGAAGGCTATCCCCTGAGCGAAGGCACGATGGGCACGAACTGCGTTCTGACCTGCAACTGGCACAACTGGAAATTCGACCT
>JAVKCR010000156.1:0-8287 GCA_040222645.1 Rhodospirillales bacterium | reverse complement strand
CCTCCTGATTCGCCGGGCACCATTTGTCCGAGGCACGGGTATCGGCATGGCCTCAAGTGCGGCGACCGCTCAGGTATGGGTCCTGACTTTCGTCAGGATGACGTCGGAGGGGGGAGTGAGGTGAGAGTGTATCAATGTGGCGTTGGGTGGATGAGAGAAACCAGACGCCTCACCCCCAAAAAATCGTCATCCTGAACTTGATTCAGGACCCATGCCTGAGCTGTGGCCAGTTTGAACCTCCTGATTCGCCGGGCACCATCTGTCCGAGGCACGGATATCGGCATGGCCTCAAGCGCGGCGAACAATCAGGTATGGGTCCTGACTTTCGTCAGGATGACGTCATTTTCTAGCTTTTTTGGCGGAAACATTACCCCCGCACCGCCTCCACGTTGAGCATCATCAGGCGGCCGTTGTCCTTGTCCATGTGCGGCAGGTAGGCCTGGCTGAAATCGTCGATGCCCATCGCCGCGAGATCCGTCTCGCGCCAGTCGTAGCGGCGGACGTCGCGGAAGCCGGCGGCTTCCAGCCCGGCGGCGAGATGGGCGAAATCGAAGATCATGCCGTGCAGGTCCCACGCATCCTTCTGGCCGCCGACGACGAGGCCGAGCAGTTCCGCGATATTGCCTTCCTCGCGGTAGCGCTCCGCCACGGCGGCGAAATCGGCGGTCGAGAGGCGGAGGGTGGCGCCCGGCTTCAGTACCGAGCCCCAGTGGCGCAGCACGTCGATCCATTCGTGGCGGCCGAAATGTTCGATATTGGCGCAGGAATAGGCGAAATCGATGCTCGCAGGCGCAAAGGGCAGGTCGCGGAGATCGGCCACCAAATCGACGCCCGGGAAGGGCTGGATGTCGAGGTTCACGTAGCCCGGAATGATGCGCGGGCCGCAGCCGAGATGCAGGCGCATCACGACGCGCCTCCCGGCCGGCGGGCATGCACCAGCACCTTCCAGTCGGCGGCGGTCGCCGGATGGCCCGGCTGCATCCAGCGCAGGAACCGGGTCTCGGCGAATCCGGCTTCCATCAGCGCGTCGCGCAGTTCCGCCGGGGTCCAGAGACGGTGCAGAAGATCGTGGCCGAACGCCTCCCGTACGCCGCCCGGGCCGGTTGCCGTGACGGCGTTGCGGATACGGGCGCATTGGCGCATGGCGTCCATTTCGGCACTGATCTCGATCTCGTAGCGCCAGCCGCCGCTTTCGACCAGGCGCACCTCGTTGCGCGGCGGGTCGGCGAGAACGGCGACGCCGTTCCAGCAATCGAAGGCGAAGCCGGCGCCCGGCAGCAGCCGCCGGGCAATGCCGGTGAAGGCCGAGACCAGCGCGTCGCGCCGGACGATGTAGTTCGCGACGTTGAACAAGGCCGCGGCGCCGTCGAATTCCCGGGAATCCAGGTCCTCGACCGGCAGGGCGTGGAAGTCCGCCCCGATGCCGGCAGCCCGGGCGCGGGCGATCATCGCCGCGTCGGTGTCGACCGCCGTCACCTCGAGCCCGCCCCCGGTGAAGGCGCGGGAATGCATCCCGGTGCCGCAGCCGACCTCCAGCAGTCGCGCGCGTGCCCGCAGGCCGAGCAGGCCGATGACGCAGGCCGCCTCTCCCGCATGGTCCTTGGCGGCGTAGAGACGGTCGTAATGGTCGTGGAAACCCACGGCCCTATTTTCCGAAAAAGCCGCGGACGATCTCGCAGACCCGATCTATCTGGCTGTCCGTCAATGCGGGATGGATCGGCAGGCACTGGCCATGCTCGTAGGCCCGGATGGCGTTCGGGAAGCGGGCGTCGTCGAGCGCCTGGGTTTCCGTCAGGCACTCGAAGCAGGGCTGGCGGTGCAGCGGGTAGAAGAACGGGCGCGATTGCACCCCATGCGCGTTCACATGGTCGAGCAGCGCCTGGCCCGCCGGCGAGAACAGGAACAGCCGGAACGGCACGTAGTCCGATTTCGGCTGCGGCGTCAGCAGGTAGACCTCGTCGAGCCCGGCGAGGTTCTGCGTGTAGCGCGCGAGGTGGGAGGCCTTCTTCGCGAGGATTTCCGGCATCTTCTCGAGCTGGGCGAGGCCGATCGCCGCCTGCAGGTCGGTGATGCGGAAATTGTAGCCGATCGCCGGATGCACGTAGGCGCCGCGGTCAAAGCGGCCCTGGTTGCGCAACAGCCGGAGCCGGTCATAGACCGCCTCGTCGCGGCAGACCACGTAGCCGCCCTCGCCGGTGGTGATGGTCTTGTCGGCGAAGAAGGAGAAGCAGCCGACATCGCCCATCGCGCCGGCATGGATGCCGTCGTAACGCACGCCGATGGCCTGGGCGGCATCCTCGATGATCTTGAGGCCGTGGCGGGCGGCGAAGGCGCGCACCGCATCCATGTCGCCGCACATGCCGAACATGTGCACCGGCATGATGGCCTTCGTCCGTTCCGATACCAGCGCGTCGGCGCCGGTGAGATCGATCTGGAAATTGCCGGCCGTCACCTCGACGAAGATCGGGGTGGCGCCGGTCATGATCACCGCGTTGGCGGAGCCGATGAAGGTGGTGTCGGGCACCAGCACCTCGTCGCCTGGGCCGATGCCGAGCGCCAGCAGGCCGAGCACCAGCGCCAGCGTGCCGTTCGGCGCGAAGACGCCGTAGGGCGTGCCGATCAGCTCGTTGAGCCGCGACTGGAATTCCGCGCTCTTCGGCCCCTCGGTTATCCAGGCGGCGTCGAGGCACTCGCTGATCAGCGCCTTCTCGCGCTCGTCGAACCAGGGCGATACCTGCGTGATGACCGTTTCCGACATGCGTTCCCGTCCGTTACCGGCAATCCGACGACACTACCCCGGACGGCCGCTAGCACGCCACATGCAGTGCAGCACATCCTCGAAAGCCCGCGCAAAGGCTGGCGCATCGCAGAGCGGGCCGGCGGCGAGACGGCCGCGCAACTCACCCCGGTAGCGCTCCAGACGCGCCGAATCGCCGATCAGGTCGCGGGCGATACTTGCCGC
The DNA here is from genome assembly GCA_040222645.1 of Rhodospirillales bacterium. GTDB lineage: Bacteria > Pseudomonadota > Alphaproteobacteria > Rhodospirillales > HT1-32 > HT1-32. The sequence goes on along the minus strand of JAVKCR010000156.1, from coordinate 5,325 downwards.
TTCCCCGACATCCCCGGCGATCAACTCGTCGAGCCCCGCATGGGTCAGCAGGCTGGCGCCGACCCGCCCGGCATGGCTGTCGCCCCGGATCGTCACCACCGGCACCCCCATCCAGAGCGCCTCGCAGGTCGTCGTGGTGCCGGCATAGGGGAACGGGTCGAGCGCCACGTCGACCTCCGCATAGAGCGCGAGGTGGGCGGCGAGATCGGGCACATGGCCGACCAGCCGCACCCGTTCCGGCGGCAGGCCGGCGGTCCCGGCGATGTCGAGATAGCGGGCGCGAACCTCCGCATCCGCCAGCGGCCGGGACTTCAGCAGCAGATGCGCATCCGGCACCGACGCGGTCAGCGCGCACCATGCCGCCATCACCTCCGGCGTCACCTTGGAGAGGTTGTTGAACGACCCGAAGGTCGGCGGCCGGTTGCCGTTGCGGACCGGTTTCGGTGCATTCTCCGGCGGCAGGTAGCAATGGAAACCGTGCGGCAGTCGGACCGGGCGTTCGGAATGGAACGCATCGTCCGGGTCCGAGATCGCGTCGGTCAGCCGGTAGTCGATCTCCGAGAGTCCCGTCGTGCCGGGATAGCCGAGCCAGGTCGCCTGCACCGGGGCGGGCTTGAGCGCGAACAGGGCCAGCCGGTTGCCGGCGGTATGGCCGGCGAGGTCGACCAGGATATCGATGCGGTCGCGCCGCACCAGGCCGGCAAGCGAGCGATCGTCGAGACCGGCGGTGTCGCGCCAGTGTATGGCCAGCCCCTTCAGCCGCGCGGTCACCCGGTCAGGCGCGGCGACGTCCGAATAGCAGAAGCTCTCGACCGCCGAGGCATCATGCGCCGCCAGCAGTGGTTCGAGAAAGAAGGCGACGGAATGCGAGCGGAAATCCGGCGAGACATAGCCGACGCGCAAGGGCCGCCCGGCGCGGTATCCCGCCTCGACATCAAGCGGCGGCGCGGCAGGACCGGCGCGCTTGCCCGTCCCGAAGGCGCGGCCGAAATCGAGATGGGCGGCGAATACCTCCTCTGCATCGCGGGACGGGTCGTATTGCAGGCAGAGCAGCCGGTTGCTCCAGAGCGCCGCCGCACCCGGCTTCAGCTCGATGGACCGGGTGAAGGCGGCGACCGCCTCGTCATAGCGCGACTGCCCGCGCAGCGCGACGCCGAGATTGGCCCAGGCATCGGCGAGGCCCGGATCGAGATCGATCGCCCGGCGATGCAGAATTTCCGCCTCGCCCAGCGCGCCGTCATGCTGCAGCGCGATGCCGAGATTGTTGAGCGCCGCCGGATAGTCCGGCGCGATCGCCAGCGCCTGCCGGCAATGGCCGGCGGCGTCCGTCGTCCGGCCGAGCCGGATCTCGATCACCGCGAGATTGTTGAGGATGCGGGCGTCCTCCGGCGCGAGGTTCGCCGCCCGTTGCAGGGCGTCGCGTCCACCGGTGAAATCGCCGAGATGCGCCCGGCAGGCCCCGAGCCGCCGCCAGATCTCGGCATCCTCGTAGCCCAGCGCGATGGCCCGTTCGTAACGATCCCGCGCATCCGCGCGGCGGCCGAGCGCCTGGGCGGCGACACCGGCGACAAAGGCCGCCGCGCCACTGCCCTCCCCGCCGTCCGCCAGGCCGAGAGCGAGCCGTTCCGCCCCCGCCGCATCTCCCGAATTGAGCAGCGTGATCGCCTGCGCGAGATCAGTCATGATGCAGCGTCCCCCGCTCGTCGAGGGCGGAAGCGACACGGTCCAGCACCCCTTCCCAGTCACCCGGCGAGTCTTGCCGGAAAAGGCGCAGCGACGGATAGAGCGGCGTGCTGTCGCCCTCCAGACCCCAGCGCCAGTCCGGCAGGTACGGCAGCAGCAGCCAGCAGGGCCGGCCAAGCGCACCGGCGAGGTGGGCGACCGCCGTATCGACGGCGATGACAAGGTCGAGGCCAGCGACGATCCGGGCAAGATCGGTGAAGTCCGCTAAATCGCCGCGGGCACAAAGGCTGTCCGGCAAAGCCGCGTCATACGGCGCATCGCGGTGCAGGGAGACCAGGCCATCCCGCCGGAACAGTGGCACCTGTGAAGCAAGCGCTGCTGGAAGGCTCCGGCGCCGATCATTCCAGTGCCGGGGATTGCCGGCGATACAGATGCCGATACCCCGCTCTTTGTCCATACCTGACGGCGGCTGCAGATAGGCGGCGTCGGCAGACTGCCCGGCGATGCCAAGCCGGAACGGCAGCGACATGGCGGGGATATGGAAGTCCGGCACGGGGATAACCGCCGGGCTGTCATGACATGCCGAAACGCCGGGGACTGTCGACAGCAGGCCACGTACCGGAGGGTCAACAAGCAGGCTCACCTCTGCGCCGAGGGCTGCGAGATCAGCGGCATGGCGGCAGAACTGGATGGAATCGCCAAAGCCCTGTTCGGCGACGATGAGGATACGCTTGCCGGCAATCGCCTCGCCTCGCCATTCCGGGCTCGGGATATCGGCGATCCGCCAGCCGGGCCGGCGGCGGCGCCATTCATATTCCCGCCACCCCGCCTCGAACCGCCCGGATAGCAGGTAGAGATGCGCCCGGTTGATATGCGCCTCGACATGATCCGGCGCGGCGTCGATGGCCCGGTCGAACCAGCGCTCGGCCTCCTCCAGCCGCTTTCCCGACAGGCAGGCGAAGCCGAGATTGTTGAGGATGTCCGCATTGCCGGGCGCCAGCGCCAGCGCCGCCCGGAGATTCTCCAGCGCCGCGTCGATGCGGTCGAGCCGTTCCAGCAGGTTGCCGCGATTGACCAGCGCATCCGCATGGGACGGGTCGATGGCGAATGCCTTGCCGTAGCTTGCCAGCGCCGCATCCGTCTCCCCTGTGCGGTCCAGCACCTGCCCCATTTTCGTCAGCAACCCGGGATCGTCCGGCTTCAGTCCCAGTGCCGTCTCCAGTGCAGTTCGCGCCTCGGCAAAGCGCCGGCAGGCGATGAGGATCGCGGCCCGGCTGCCGAGATAGAGCGGGGTCGCCGGACGCAGGACGAGCGCCCGGCCGACGAGGTCGAGCGCCGCATCATTGTCGCCTTCCTGGTACCGGAGAAGGCCGCTGAGATGCAAGAGGTCCGGATTACCGGGATCGCGGGCAAGACAATCTGCATAGAGTTCCCCGGCTTCTGCGAAACGGCCGGCACGATGCGCCGCCATGGCGCGGGCAAGGAGGTCGGGCAAAGCCGTCATGGACGGAATCCGCCCGGCAGATTCTGCCCGGTCAGGGCGGCAACTTCCGCCGCGGGAGCATGTTTTACCCGGTTTGCCGACATCGAAACGCCAATGACTCCAAAGGTTTTGAAAACTGGCCCGGTCCTTGCTGAGGACTGTCCGGATCAATCTGCGAGGACTTGCGCAATGACGATAGCGTCCGTGGAAACCGCCAACAACCCGACCGCAGCAGCGGCGGCCGCCCAGAAAGGGCGTTCGTCCGGCCAGACGGCGGAGTTCGGTTTCGATTTTGCCGACATGCTGAGCCGCGTCCGGATCGATTCAGAAGCGCAGCTGTCGATTCTGAAGACCGACCGGACAAGTCAGCCACTGGCCGATCCCGCTCCGCGGAGCGAGGAACCGGCGGCCTCTCCCTCGGACCATGAGGATAATGCGACCCGGAACGAGGAATCGTCCGCCGCCGACGGCAAGCGGAATGCTTCCGAAAACAATTCCGGCCAGCAGCAGGCGAACACGCAGCAGAAAACCGTTGCGACGCCGCTCTATGCCATCAACGCGGCCCAGACCGCCCAGGCCGATACGGCCGGACAGACCCAGGCCGTGACGCAGAACGCCACCCAGACAGCGCAGCAGAATGCCGCCCCGGAAGCTGCCGCCCGGATCACCCAGCCGGGCCAGACCGCGGCAGTGCAGACCACGCCGGAAGCGGCAGCGCAGGCCGCCGCGGCACAGACCCGCGGCAAGGGTGAACAGAAGGCCGCCAACTCCAACGCCGGCCACCAGGGCGATGTCGTGAAGGCGCCAACGACAAACGCACAGCAGCAGGCACAGGATCTGTCCTCGCGTCTGCAGCCGGGCGAGAAGGTGCAGGTCAACGTGAAGAACGACGCTGCCGTCAATTCCGGCCCGGCGACGCCGCTGAGCGGGGATACGGCAACCGAAGCCAAATTGCTGCCGACCGACATGCGCGGCATGGCCGGTCAGGTGAAACCGGAAGGCCAGAATGGCCAGAATGGACAGAATGGACAGGCGCAGGCCACGACGCAGAATGCGGCCGCCAACCAGCCGCCTGCCGGCAGCCAGCCCAAGGGCTTCGACGCGGCGCTGGCCAGCCAGCTGTCGCGTTTCGAGGCACCGCAACCGGCCGCCGCCAGCAATTCCACCACCCCGACCACCAGCAATCCGCTTGGCAGGGTCGAGGGCATGCCGGCACCGTCGGGCGCACCGACCGGAACCGGCAACCTGAACCAGACCGCCAATACGGCCGCCGCCCAGTCCGCCAACGCGAAACGGGCGACGCCGCAGGCCCAGCAGGTCATGCAACAGGTGTCCGTGCAGGTCTCCAAGGCCGTCGCACAGGGGCTTGACCGCATCCAGATGCAGTTGAAGCCGGCGGATCTCGGCCGGGTCGACATCCAGCTGGAAGTCACCCATGACGGCCGGGTCAACGCAGTCGTGCAGGTCGAGAAGCAGGAAACCCTCGACATGATGCGCCAGGACTCGCGTCAGCTCGAGCAGGCCCTGAAGGATGCCGGTCTCAAGACCGACGGCGGCAGCCTGCAATTCAGCCTGCGCGGCGAAGGCGGCCAGGACGGCGCCGGCCAGAAGACCGCATCGAACGGCGGTCCGGGTTCGGGCGAAGGTGACGGCGGAGACGGTACGGATCAGAACGAGGCCGGCCATCCAGAACATCAGGACATCGTGTCCGACGACCAGATCAACGTGGTCGTGTGACCAGGCAAGGATGACGAGTCATGGTTGACGCAATTGACGTAAATGCCCTGACAGGGGCGTCGACGAAAGCCGAGAAATCGTCGCTCAAGCTGACGGAGGATTTCGATACCTTCCTGACGCTGCTGACGACCCAGTTGCAGAACCAGGATCCGCTGGAGCCGCTGGACACCAACCAGTTCACCCAGCAGCTGGTGGAATTCGCCAGCGTCGAGCAGCTGATCGCCCAGAGCACCAGCCTCGAGGACCTGATCGCGCTGCAGGAGCAGAACAGCCAGATCAGCTCCGCCAGCTATATCGGCAACACCATCGAGTATGAAGGCGCCGCGGCACCGTTCGTCGATGGCGAGGCCAACTGGGCCTACTCCATCAGCAAGGACGCCGCGACGGTTGAGCTCAAGGTGCTCGATAGCGACGGGTCCGCC
>JAVKCR010000155.1:0-1651 GCA_040222645.1 Rhodospirillales bacterium | reverse complement strand
CACAACAAGCTTTCAGAGAATCTCTACGCCGGTTCCGTCGTGAAAACCGGTGATATCTTTCTGGATTCCGGGAAGTTCAGCGAGATCATTCTCGGATTCTTCCGACTGATGGACCCGAGAGTCAGGATCGACAGTCTTGAGAACGAATTGTTGCTTCGTGGCGTGACCACGCTGAACGGTCGTGAAACTCTGGTTTCTGATGGCCGTATCTACGCGACAAGCCGCTTCCTCAATCGTCGGTTTTCATTTGAATTGAAGGGGTTCTATGCCGTTGACCGGGAGTCCGGCCTGGTGCGTGAGTTCATATCGTCGACAATCGCCAGCGTGGACGGAATAAAGTTCCACGAATTGTTGATTCAACAGGAATGCATGGTTACCGGAGGAGAGGTGGCCGGGATTTCATCGATGCAGTGAGGTCTGGTGCGCATAGCAGGTTTCACAGCCTCGACAATTACCGCTCCGGTGGTGTATCGCTATCGGCGGGAAGGGGTTGGCTCTGTTGCTGGCCCGGCAGCTACGGAAAGACTGGCATGAAGGCACGCATCTACCGCCCGGCGAAGAACGCCATGCAGTCCGGCTTGGGCAATGTCCGCAAATGGGTGCTGGAGTTCGCGTCCGACGCCCGCAAGCGCAATGATCCGCTGATGGGATGGGCAGGTGGCGGCCGCACGGTCGAGCAGGTTCGCATGAAGTTCGACACCTGCGAGGAAGCGGTCGATTACGCGAAGCGCAACGGCATCGATTACACGGTGCTCGCCCCGCGCGAACGCAAGCCGCGTATCAAGGCCTATGCCGACAATTTCGCCTATGGCCGGAAACTGCCGTGGGACAAGGATGGGGCTAACAATCCGGTTGCGCCGAAAAGGGCCCCTTAGCTCAACTGGATAGAGCACCTGCCTTCTAAGCAGGATGTTGCAGGTTCGAGTCCTGCAGGGGTCGCCAGCCCTCCGGGCCGGCAGCAGCGATGAATGGGGGATGTGGCATGAGGTTTTCGATCGTTGCGGTCGCTGCTGGTGCGGTGCTGCTCGGACTGACGTCCGCCGGCGCCGATGCCGCGCAGATGTACGATATGCGCGTGTTCCTGAACCAGTCCCATCCCTTCGCCCGGAACGCCCAGCCGCCCGCCCCGGCCTACCAGCCGGCACCCGCCTACCAGCAGAACCCGGCTGCCGTCACGGCGGCGCCGACCGCCCAGAGCCAGCCGGTCCCGACGGTTCCGGCATCCTCGCCCGCTGCCATGACGCCGGAGGAAGAGGGGCTTTACGGTATTCTCTCCGAAATCCGTGCCGGCGTGTTCTGGCACGATGTCGGCCCGTTCGGCAGTCACAAGGAAGAGGGCTTCGACGGCAATCTCGAAGTATTGTTCGTTTCCCCGGATTTCATGGAAGTGGTCTGGGCGCCGCGGCCCCATCTCGGCATTACCGTGAACAATGTCGGCGATACCAGCCAGGCCTATTTCGGGCTGACCTGGGAGTGGGACATCTGGGAAGGCATCTTCGGTGGTTTCAGCTGGGGCGGTTCCGTGCATGACGGCAAGATCCGCACCACGGAGCTCGACCGCAAGGAACTTGGCTGCCGGCTGTTGTTCCGGGAATCCTTCTTCCTCGGCTACCGGTTCGATGAACACCACAACATGCAGTTCCACCTCGAC
>JAVKCR010000154.1:0-11681 GCA_040222645.1 Rhodospirillales bacterium | reverse complement strand
ATGCAACGCCGTTCCGGTGCAGGATCCCGGAATATGGGGGAAGTATATCCCATCTGGTGTCCGGTACCTCACTCTTCCGACGCCGTGCTGTCGGCGCCTTCTCCAGCCGCGGTTTCGTCATCGGCGAACCAGTGGGCGCGCGCGGCCATGATGATCGCGTTCGCCTCGTCCTCGGTCAGCTTGCCTTCACCGACGATTTCCATCAGTTCGTCGCTGGCGAGATCCGCCAGGTCGTCGCGGGTCTTGACCCCGGCCTCGCCGAGCGCGACCAGCATGGCGCTGGTGACACCCTCGACCTCGCCGACCTCGTCTTCGACGCCCAGCTCGCGGCGGCGGGTTTCCTGTTCCTCGGCGACCGCCTCGAGATAGGTGCGGGCGCGGTTGCGCAGTTCCTCGGCGATGTCCTCGTCGAAGCCCTCGATCTCGGCGAGATCGGCGGCCGGCACGAAGGCGACCTCCTCGATCATGCGGAAGCCTTCGGTGACCAGCAGGTGGGCGACCACGTCATCGACGTCGAGCGCATCGACGAACATTTCCGACATCGCCAGGAATTCGCGGTTGCGGCGTTCGGATTCGACTTCCTCGGTCAGGATGTCGATTTCCCAGCCGGAGAGCTGCGAGGCGAGGCGCACGTTCTGGCCGCGCCGCCCGATGGCGAGCGACAGCTGTTCGTCGGGCACGACGACCTCGATGCGGTTGGCTTCCTCGTCGAGCACCACCTTGGTGACCTCGGCCGGCGCCAGCGCGTTGACGATGAAGGTCGCGGTATCCGGCGACCACTGGATAATGTCGATCTTCTCGCCCTGCAGTTCGCCGACGACGGCCTGCACGCGCGAGCCCCGCATGCCGACGCAGGCGCCGACCGGGTCGATCGAATGATCGTGCGAGAGCACGGCGATCTTGGCGCGCGAACCCGGGTCACGGGCAACCGCCTTGATGTCGATGATGCCGTCATAGATTTCCGGCACTTCCTGGGCGAACAGCTTGGCCATGAATTCCGGACGCGTGCGCGACAGGAATATCTGCGGGCCGCGCGGTTCCTCGCGCACGTCGTAGATGAAGGCGCGCACCCGGTCGCCCTGGCGGAAGTTCTCGCGCGGGATCATCTCGTCGCGGCGGATGACCGCCTCGGCACGGCCGAGATCGACCATGACGTTGCCGAACTCGACGCGCTTGACCAGGCCGTTGACGATCTCGCCCATGCGGTCCTTGTATTCCTCGAACTGGCGCTTGCGCTCGGCATCGCGGACGTTCTGGACGATGACCTGCTTGGCGGTCTGGGCGGCGATGCGGCCGAAATCGATCGGCGGCAGCGGGTCGACGAGAAACTCGCCGATCTCGGCGTCGGCCTTCTTGCGGCGCGCCTTGGCCAGCGGGATCTGGGTGGCCTCGTTCTCGATTTCCTCGGCGACCTCGAGATAGCGCGCCAGCCGGATCTCGCCGTTCTTGCGGTCGATCGTCGCGCGGATGTCGTGTTCCTGGCCGTATTTCGAGCGGCCGGCCTTCTGAATCGCCATTTCCATGGCTTCGAGGACTTCCTCGCGGTCGATGCCCTTGTCGCGGGCGACCGTGTCGGCCACCGTCAGAAGTTCGGGACGCGGATGCGTTGCTACCTGTTCCATCTCGTTATCCTTCAACCTGCCTGTTCTGCGTCGACCAGGCGACCAGTTCGTCCGTCAAAAGCAATTTCGCCTTCGCCATGCCGGCGAAGGGAAGCGCCACTTCTTCCTCTCCCGTGTCGATCGTCACCAGCCCGTCCTGCACGCCCTTGAGGCGGCCGGAGAACCGGCGGCGTCCACCGACCGGATCCGTCATCTCCACGCGTGCGTCGAAGCCTGCCCAGCGCTCGAAATCCTTCAGGCGCGTCAGCGGGCGGTCGATGCCGGGGCTGGAAACCTCCAGATTGTAGGATTCCACGATCGGATCCTCCACATCCAGAAGTGCCGAGACCATCCGGCTCACGGCGGCGCAATCGTCGACGCCCATGTCGCGTCCGTCCTTCGGCTCGGCCATGATCTGCAGGGTGAGGTTGCGCTTTCCGTTGATCGTCACCCGCACAAGCTCGTAACCCATCTCCGTCATAGACGGTTCGATCATCTGGCCTATGCGTTCTGTCAGATCCATCCTGCAATCCGCCGGTTCATCCGATGCCCGTTCGACAAACAAAAAAAGCGGGCCGGCGGGCCCACTTTAATCACGCTCCAAGAGCACGCCGAATTAAAGTGCGAGCGGAATATACCCGGATCGAACGAGGATTCAAGCCGCTTGCGTCCTGCGGAAGCGGAGATAGACGCTGGAGCGCCCCGCCTCGCGTGCTTTCGCCTCGTACCGGCTCTCCGGCCAGTCGTCGGGACGGACCCGCCAGTCCGCCGGTTGTTCCGCCAGCCACTCGAAGCCGGGATGGCGCATGAGCAGCGGCAGGGACCAGCGGATATAGCCCATGTCGTCGGTGCCGAGGCGGAACTCGCCGCGCGGTTTCAGGATGCGCGCGATGACGTCGAGGGTGCGGGTCTGCACGAAGCGCCGCGCCGCGTGGCGCTTTTTCGGCCAGGGGTCAGGGAACAGCAGGAAATAGCGTTCGACCGACGCGTCCGGCATCGCGTCCAGCAGGTCGCGGGCGTCGTCGTCATGGATGCGGACATTGGTGAGGTTGCGTTCCTCGATATGGGCCAGCAGCGAGGCGACGCCGTTGACGAAGGGCTCGCAGCCGATGAAGCCGATATCGGGGTTCCGGGCGGCCTGCCAGGCCAGGTGTTCGCCGCCGCCGAATCCGGTTTCGATCCAGATCGCGCGCATCTCTCGGTCGAACAGGCCGGCGGGGTCGGCCATCGCGTCAGGATCGTCGACGGGTATGGAGAGGTGCGGCAGCAGGCTCGCCATCAGCCCCGCGCGGTGCGGGCGCAGCGGACGTCCCTTGCGGCGGCCCTTGAAGCGGTCGCCGGGGCCGGCGATCAGTGGCGGCCTGTCATCGGAAGCGGGCATCGGCGGCAACCGGGATTGCGCCCGGCCGGGGGGGTGGGGGCGGGCCGCGGGGATCGTATCAGAAGCGGCTCTTGAGCTCGTCGACCAGGTCGGTCTTCTCCCAGGAGAAGCCGCCATCGGCCGTCGGGGTGCGGCCGAAGTGACCGTAGGACGAGGTGCGGCGGTAGTTCGGCGTGTGCAGCTGCAGGCGCTCGCGGATGCCGCGCGGGCTGAGGTCCATGACGTCCTGCAGCACCTTGGCCAGCTTGACCTCGTCGACCTGGTTGGTGCCGTGGGTGTTGATGTAGACCGACAGCGGCTTGGAGACGCCGATGGCGTAGGACACCTGGATGGTGCATCGCTCGGCCAGGCCGGCGGCCACCACGTTCTTCGCCAGGTAGCGCGCGCCGTAGGCGGCGGAACGGTCAACCTTCGACGGATCCTTGCCGGAGAACGCGCCACCGCCATGCAGGGCCGCGCCGCCATAGGTGTCGACGATGATCTTGCGGCCGGTGAGGCCGCAATCGCCGTCCGGACCGCCGATGACGAAACGACCGGTCGGGTTGACGTAGAATTCCTCTTCCGGGCACATCCAGCCTTCCGGCAGCACCTGCTCGACGAACGGGCGGACCAGTTCCTTGACCTCTTTCTGGTCCAGTCCTTCGACATGCTGGGTTGAGATCACGACGGAAGTCGCGCGCACCGGCTTGCCGTCGACATATTCGAGGGTGAACTGGCTCTTCGAGTCCGGCAGCAGCTGCGGCGTCTTGCCGGCATGGCGGGCTTCCGCCATCAGCTTGAGGACTTCGTGGGAATACTGGATCGGCGCCGGCATCAGCACGTCGGTCTCGGTGCAGGCATAGCCGAACATGATGCCCTGGTCGCCCGCGCCCTCGTCCTTGTTGCCGGCCGCATCGACGCCCTGGGCGATGTCGGTGGACTGGCTGTGAAGATGGATCTGGACGTCGGAAGTCGCCCAGTGGAACCCGTCCTGCTCGTAGCCGATCTCGCGGATGCATTCGCGCGCCAGCTCTTCCATCTTCGCCTTGTCGACCGATTCCGGACCGCGGACCTCTCCGGCGAGGACAACCAGGTTGGTGGTGCAGAGCGTTTCGCAGGCGACGCGGGAACCCGGGTCGGCGGCGAGGAAGGCATCGACGATGGCATCGGAAATCCGGTCGCTGACCTTGTCCGGATGGCCTTCTGAGACGGATTCGCTGGTGAAGAGATAGTTGTTGGTCACGGAACACCTCGTTCAAACAAGTTTCGGGCGCCGGACTGAGATCGGGATATTGCGGCGAGCTGCCGCTTTGGGATTCTCCGCTTAGCCCTGTATTTATCGTGGCGGCAAGCGGATGAAATCGATCCACGGAACCTTCAGGTCCGAACCGCGGCGTGTGTGGCAACAGCCGCGGGAACTGTCAAGGAGAAAGCGGGGGAGGACAGGGCCTCCCCCGAAATTTCCCTGGTAACCGGCTCAGGCTTCCTTCTCATCCTCGGAGATGGCGATCGATTTCGCCATCTCGAAGAGCCGCCGGCGAACGTTCGGGTCGGGGATCTTGTAATAGGCCCGGACCAGTTCGAGCGTTTCGCGGCGCATCAGCGGGTCGCCCTCGAGCTCGACCTCCGGGTCCGCCTTCAGGCCGGCGATCTTGCGCGGGCTGGAATCGGCAACCTCGTTGGGCATGTCCTCGAAGAAATAGGCGACCGGCACATCAAGCACGAGCGACAGGTCGAAAAGCCGGCTGGCGCCGATACGGTTCGCGCCGCGCTCGTATTTCTGCACCTGCTGGAATGTCAGCCCGATCGATTCGCCGAGCTTCTCCTGGCTCATGCCGAGCAGGGTGCGTCTCTGTCTTACCCGGCCGCCGACATGTACGTCGACGGGATTGGGTTGTCCGGTGGCAGTCCTACCACGGCGCGATCCACGACGAGCAGCCATTTGTATAACCTCCTAAGGGGGATGAGCAGGTTGACCGATAGGACCATCCCCGAAGGTCCCTCCAACTCAACCCTGACCCGATCCGCATCTATAAGCTATTCACGCGGTGCGTTCCCCCCGTCGCCATCCGTTGGCTGCCAGAGTTGCCAACAATCCGGCCATCGCGGCCAGAACAACGGATACGACATTTCCGCACCATGCAAAAAAGGTAGGCGAAGCCCCCGGCTTTGGCAAGCGAAGGTCGAGTACGCCCCGCCGGTCAAGGTCAAGGCGTTGAAGCTCTCTCCCCACCGGATCGAACAGGGCGGAGATGCCCGGGTTGGTCGCGCGGACAAGCGGCAGGCCTTCCTCTACCGCGCGCAGGCGTGCTGCAGCAAGGTGCTGGTGCGGCCCGGCGGAAACCCCGAACCAGGCGTCGTTGCTGATGTTCAGGATCCAGTCCGGTCGGTCGGCGCCATCGACCGCCGCACCCGGGAAGATCGCCTCGTAGCAGATCAGCGGCGAGAAGGGCGGCAGGCCGGGGACACGGAGCGTGCGCAACCCCGCCCCGGGGGTGAAGTCGCCACGCCCGGCGACGATGCGTTCGACCGGTAGCCAGTCGCGTAAAGGTACATACTCGCCGAACGGGACGAGATGCGTCTTGTCGTAGCTCGCGGCGATGGCGCCGTCCTTGGTGATGGCGACGAGGCTGTTGTGGTAGGCGGCCTCGCCATCGGCAGATTTCTCGCCGAGACGCGGCGCACCGGTCAGTACGGCACCGCCCGCCGGGGCGACGCTGGCTATCGCGCGGACCACCTCCGGGTTCTCCGACAGGAAGAAGGTTGCCGCGGTTTCCGGCCAGATCACGTGGGTCACCCAGTCCGGTCGTTCGTCGGCGCTGAGCGCCAGCAGCCGGGTCAGGTTCGGGACCCGGAGGTCGCGCCGCCACTTGTCGCGCTGGTCGATGTTCGCCTGCACCAGCCGGAGCCCGACATCTTCCGCGTAAACCGTTGGATTATCCGCAAGCCGCCAGGCGCCGAAGCCGGTCCAGGCCGCGAGGATGACCAGGCCGCCGGTCATCGCCGTCAGGCGCGGACGGCCCGTCGAGGTGATCCAGATTGCCGGCAGGCAGGCCAGGAAGACGGTCGGTACCGCCATTCCGAAGGTGCCGACGAGGGCGGCAGGCTGGAGCATGGCCGGATGAAAGCCCCAGATCGTGGCCAGCGGGTTCCAGGGAAAGCCGGTGAAGGCGAATCCACGCACCCACTCGGCCAGCGCCCAGCCCGCGGCCAGCATCAGGGCACCGGCGACGGGGCCCCCGCCACGCCTGAGAACCGCCCAGGCCGGGAGGATGCCGGCCGCGACGAACAGCGCCAGCACGCCGGCAATCCCGAACACCGCGAAGGGCAGCAGCCAGGCGAATTGCGCGGCATCGACAAGCAGCGCGAAACCGATCCAGTAGATGCTGAGGGCGTAGTAGCCGAACCCGAACCCGAAGCCGATGGCGAAGGCGCTGCGCCGTCGGGTCGTGGTGCCGAGCAGCAGGAGCAACAGGCTGAAGGCGACCGGCAGCGCCGGCAGGACATGGATCGGCGGCAGGGCCAGCGCCGCCACGGCGCCGCCCGCAACCGCGACCAGCAGGCGCCTCCAGCCTGCGATCCGGACGAGCCAGTCGGTCAGCGCCGCACCCAAGGCTCAGTCTTCGTTCGCGGATTCGGGGAGATTGAGCGTGTCGAGATTGCGGATCCGGAGCCGGCGCACGCGCCGCGGATCGCCGTCGACCACCTCGAATATCAGGCCGCTGTCATGCTTCACCAGTTCGCCGCGAACCGGTACCCGGCCGGCGAGCGAGAAGACGAGGCCGCCGAGGGTGTCGGAATCCTCTTTCTCCTCTTCGGTGAATATCTCGCCGAAGCGGTCCTCGAACTCCTCGAGCTCGACCCGGGCATCGGCCAGCACGGCCCCGTCCGGGCGCTCGACCATCTGCGGTTCCGGTTCGTCGTCATGTTCGTCCTGGATCTCGCCGACGATCTCCTCGACCAGATCCTCGATGGTGAGCAGCCCGTCGATGCCGCCATATTCGTCGACCACCAGCGCCATGTGCGTGCGCTTCACCCGCATCTCCAGCAGCAGGTCGAGCACCCGCATCGACGGGGCGACGAACAGCACCGGCCGGACCAGGTCGGACAGCCGGAACTGGAGGTCGCGCGCGTCTTCGCCGAAGCGCTGGCCGAGCACGTCGCGGATATGGACCATGCCGATGCAGTCATCCAGCGAGTCGCGGTAGACCGGCAGGCGGGAATGATTCTCGGTCTTGAACTTCTCGATCAGTTCGTCGATGCCGACCGCCGCATCGACCGCGATGATGTCGGCCCGCGGCACCATGACGTCGACCACGGTGAGATCGCGGAGACTGAGCACGTTGGCGAGCAGCACCCGTTCCATCGGTTCGACGGGCGCCTCGTCCTCGTCGAAATCCTCGATCAGCTCCTCGAGGGTGTCGCGGACCGTCGCTTCGCCGTTGCCGCGCCGCCGGAGCGAGCGCCAGAACCCTTTCCAGGACCGGCCGCGCTGGGCGCTGGTACCGTTGGGGCGTGTTGATCTGCTACTGTCGTCGTCCATTTTATATGGTTTCCCGGGCATAGGGATCGGCAATCCCGAGCCCTGCAAGTATAGCCGTTTCAAGGCTTTCCATCACCTCTGCTTCCGCATCCGTTACATGGTCGTACTGCAACAGGTGCAGCGTGCCATGCACCACCATGTGGGTGGCGTGATCCGCCAGGCTGATCCCCGCTTCCCCGGCCTCGCGCCCGACCGTCTCGAAGGCGAGCACGATATCGCCGAGCGGCAGGCTGCCGTCCGGCATCGGGGCCAGGTCGCCGTCCATGGCGGCGAAGGAGAGCACGTTGGTCGGCTTGTCCTGCTTGCGGTAGTCGCGGTTGAGCGCGCGCACCTCCGCATCGTCGGTCAGCAGGATCGATATCTCGGCTCCGTCGAGCGGCAGTCCCGCCCGGTCGAGCGCGGCGAGCGCGGCGGTCCGGCAGAGCGCGTCCGCATCCGCAAGACCCGCGTCCCATCCGTCGCATTCGACACTCACCAGTATGTCAGCTCTGGTCGCCACCGAACTGCCTGCCTGCATTGACCGCCGCGTAGGAATCGTATGCCTTGACGATCTCCGCCACCAGCCGGTGCCGGACCACGTCCTTGTCGGAGAACCGCACCACCGAGATCGTCTCGACATCGCGCAGCACCTCGAGCGCCTCGGCGAGGCCGGAGCGCTGGTGACCCGGAAGGTCGGTCTGGCTGAGATCGCCGGTCACCACCATCCGCGAATTCTCGCCGAGCCGGGTGAGGAACATCTTCATCTGCATCGCCGTGGCGTTCTGCGCCTCGTCGAGAATCACGAAGGAGTTCTTCAGCGTGCGCCCGCGCATGAAGGCGAGCGGCGCCACCTCGATCTCGCCGTTCTCCAGGCGCTTGTCGAGCTCGCCCTCGCGAAGCGTGTCGCGCAGCCCGTCATAGAGCGGCTGAAGATAGGGATCGATCTTCTCTTTCATGTCGCCGGGCAGGAAGCCGAGCCGTTCGCCCGCTTCCACCGCCGGGCGGCAGAGGATGACCCGGTCGATGTCGCCGGAGGAAAGCATCTGCACAGCCATGGCGACGGCAAGGTAGGTCTTGCCGGTACCGGCCGGGCCGACGCCGAAGACCAGGTCGTGCGAGGTCATGGCGCGGATATATTCGCCCTGCAGCGGGGTGCGCGGCGAGACCGGCTTGCGCCGGGTGCGGATGGTCAGCGTCGAGGCGGCCTCGACCTCGGCCGGGCCGTGATCCATCAGGCGCACGGTGGCGTCGACATCGCCGGGTTCGATCTCCTCGTCCCGTTCCAGCCGGGCGTAGAGCGCCTCGAGCACCGCGGCGGCGATCTTCACCGCATCGGCGGCGCCGGCGATGGTGACCTCGTTGCCGCGGGCATGCATGGCGACATCCAGGCGCTGTTCGATGCGCGCGAGATTGCGGTTATGCACGCCGAAGAGCGGCACCAGTAACCGGTTGTCATCGAAGGAAAGCGTCGCGGAATCCCCGGCCATGTCGGGCCGTCGGACGATGTTCCTGGTCAAGCGCAGGCCCTCATGCGGTCAGGTCCGGCGATCCTGCCGGAAAGGGAATTGGTGGCGGCGGAAACGATCTCGACATCGAGAATGCGGCCGATCGCGTCGGGGGCGGTGTCGACATGGACCGATTGCAGCCAGGGCGAGCGGCCGATGGTCTGGCCCTCGTGGCGTCCCGGCTTCTCGAACAGCACCGGCACGACCATGCCGACGCGGCTCGCGTTGAAGTCCCGCTGCTGGGCGACGAGTTCCGCCTGCAGTTCCCCGAGCCGTGCGGACTTGACCGCCTCGTCGACCTGGATCTCCTCGGCCGCCGCCGGGGTACCCGGCCGGGGACTGTACTTGAAGGAGAAGGCCTGGGCGAAGCCGATCTCGCGCACCAGTTTCATGGTCTCGGCGAAATCGCGGTCGTTCTCGCCCGGATAGCCGACGATGAAGTCCGACGAGAGCGCGAGGTCGGGTTGCGCGTCGCGCAGCCTGTCGACGATGCGGCGGTACTGGTCGGCGGTATGGCGCCGGTTCATCGCCGCCAGCATGCGGTCGGACCCGGATTGCACGGGCAGGTGCAGGAACGGCATCAGCGCCGGGAGGTCGCGATGCGCCGCGATGAGGTCGTCATCGACATCGCGCGGATGCGAGGTGGTGTAGCGGATGCGCTCGATGCCGTCGATCCCGGCCAGCGCCCGGGCCAGCCGGCCGAGACCCCAGACCTAGCCGTCGGTGCCGTCGCCATGCCAGGCAGAGACGTTCTGGCCGAGCAGGGTGAGTTCGCGCACGCCCTGGGCTGCGAGCTGGCGGGCTTCCTCGATCACGGCGGCGGCGGAGCGGGAGAATTCGGCGCCGCGGGTGTAGGGCACGACGCAGAAGGTGCAGAACTTGTCGCAGCCCTCCTGGATGGTCAGGAAGGCGGTGACGCCGGTCGCCTTCGGCGGGGCGAGCTCGTCGAACTTGGGTTCCGCCGGAAAGTCGGTATCGAGAATGCCGCCGCCCTGGCGGGCCGCGCGGGCGACCATCTCCGGCAGGCGGTGATAGGTCTGCGGGCCGAACACCATGTCGACGAACGGCGCGCGGCGCAGCACCTCGGCACCTTCCGCCTGGGCGACGCAGCCGGCGACCGCGATCATCATGTCGCGGCCCTCGCTGCGGCGTTCCTCGCGCCGGACGCGCAGCCGGCCGAGCTCGGAATAGACCTTCTCGGCGGCCTTCTCGCGGATGTGGCAGGTCTTCAGGATCACCATGTCGGCGTCGTCCGGCGCGTCGGTCGCCGCGTAGCCGAGCGGCGCCAGCAATTCCGTCATGCGCTCGGAATCGTAGACGTTCATCTGGCAGCCGTAGGTCTTGACGAACAGCTTTCTGGTCAACGCTGCACCGTGCGGAGCGTTGGGGCGTTGATGGTGTCCCGACTTGCGGACATTGACCGGTGACGGCCTCTCAAATCATCGTTGATCGACGATAACTAGCATTGCGGTGTTCCCTGTCAAGCGAACTGCCGGATTTCCGGTGCTTTCCGGGCGTCACCGGCCGGTCAGCGAGCGCCTGAGCCCGTCGGCGACCTGGTCGCGGCAGCGGCCGGCCAGCGCCTTGCGGTCCTGGCCGGGTTCGATCTCGACCGGATCGTGCAGGGTGATCTCGATGGTTGCCGAACCGATATGCAGGAACCGCCAGAGATGCGGCGCGAGATCCATGTCGCCGTACCAGGCGAACAGCGGCCGGTCGATCATCGACATCGGCACGTTGTAGATCCTCGAATAGGCGATGGTCACGGGCTGCACCCGGCGCATGCCCGGCTGGCCGCGCTCGATGGCGGCGAACAGCGAGCTCTTGAAGGGCAGCACCCGGTTGCCGTCGGTGGAGGTGCCTTCCGGGAACAGGATGACCGAGGTGCCTTTCTCGAGCTGGCCGGCGATATGGCGGGCCTGTTCGCCGCTGCGCCGCGCCCGGCGCTCGAAGAACAGGGTGCCGGTCATCCGCGCCAACGGGCCCAGCAGCGGCCAGCCGGCGACATCGTGGCGCGAGACGAAGGTGGCGTCGATCACCGCCCGCAGCACCGGGATGTCGAGATAGGAACAGTGATTGGCGACATAGAGGCATCCGGGACCGCCGTCGGGCCTGCCGGTCACCGACAGCCTGAGCCCGCAGATCCGGCAGACCGCCCGCGCCCAGCCCCGGTAGACGAGGTCGGAAGGCCGGCGGGCCCGGATCGTCCGGAGCAGCAGGTAGATGATGGCCAGTACCGAGGTCACCGCCGCGATGGCGCCCAGGCGGGAACAGGCGAGCAGGCGCAGCGCCAGTGTGCCGGTCGCGGGCGTTCCCGGACCGGCCAGCCAGCCGTCATCCTCGACGGCCTCTACGATCGTGTTCACTCAGGCGCCCTTTTCGAGATAATGGTTGCGGTAGCGTTCGGTGATGATCTCGGTGCGCACGATCAGGCAGACATCGGTGGTATTGAAGTCAGGATCGAGCACCGCGCCTTCGCCGACCTCGCCGCCGATGCGGAGATAGCCCTTCAGCAGCGGCGGCAGCGCCGCGAAGGCGCGGCGGGCATCGGTTGCCGACCCCTCCGTCGGGGTGAAGGGCGCGCGGACTTGGGCGCGGGCCACCGGCCGCCAGTCCGCCGGTGCGAGGTGGTTGTCGTGGAGGTAGGAGAGCGCCGGTTCCAGCTGCGCCACGTCGATGCCCTGCAGCGAGGC
>JAVKCR010000153.1:0-7575 GCA_040222645.1 Rhodospirillales bacterium | reverse complement strand
GCTCGAGATGCCGGCGACGGAGGCGATCCGGAAGGGTCTCCTGCTCTCCGACCTGCATTACCGCGACCTCGCCCGGACGGCGACACCGGCGACGCTGGAGGCGGTCCTGAAGGAAGCACTGGCGAATGGTCCGCGTATCCGTGACAGCATCTATACCTCGCCGCATACCGGTTCATCGGTGCGGATCAACCGCTTCCTTGGTCAGCAGGTGAAACGGATCTGCGACCGCCGGGCAGAGATCGTCAGCCTCGCCGACATGCCGGCGCAGGAGAGTCAGTAACGCTTCAGGGAATTTCAGCGCGGATTGGCCGGAACCTCGAGGGGGCGAGGTTCCGGCCATCCGCCGGGCGCGGCGGTCGCAACACGCCGGCAGGATCCCGCCACCGGATATCGGTCAGCGGCGGGAAGCGGCTCAGGAGACCCGGCAGGTCCGGATGCCGAGAATCCGGTAGGCCGGGCAGAACCCGATGAAGGCGGTGACCAGCGGTATCACGCCGATAAGTCCCCACATGGTCTTCGGTCCGACAAAGACCAGTGAAATCAGCACGAGACCGGCAATTATCCTGAGGATGCGGTCGATTTTCCCGACATTTGTCTGCATGGCTTTGTTCCTTGATGGCGCCGCGCTTCCTGCGCGTCGGGGAACAATCTAGCCGACCGCCAGGGCCGCGTATGTGACTAGGTCACATAGCGAGTCTGCAGGCGGGCATCAGAGCGCGTTCAGCGGGATCTTCAGATAGCTGACGCCGTTGTCCTCGGCCGGCGGCAGGGCGCCGGCGCGCATGTTGACCTGCACCGACGGCAGGATCAGCGCGGGCATCGAGAGTTCCTTGTCCCGTTTCGTGCGCATGGCGACGAATTCCGCCTCCGTCACCCCGTCGCGGACATGGATGTTCTCGGCCCGCTCCGCCGCGACGGTGGTCTCCCACCTGTATTCGCGTCCACCGGGCGCGTAATCGTGGCACATGAACAGCCGCGTTTCCGGCGGCAGGTCGAGCACGCGCCGGATCGAGCGGTAGAGCTGGGCCGCATCGCCGCCCGGAAAATCGCAGCGCGCGGTGCCGAAATCCGGCATGAACAGGGTATCGCCGACAAACGCTGCATCGCCGACCACGTAGACGGCGCAGGCCGGGGTGTGGCCGGGCGTATGCATCACCCGCACCTCGATCCCGCCGATGGGGAACGTCTCGCCATCCTCGAACAGCCTGTCGAACTGCCGGCCGTCGGTGGCGAAGCCTTCCCCGGCATTGAACACCTTCTTGAAGACGCCCTGCACGGCCGGGATCTTCGAACCGATGGCCACCTTGCCGCCGAGCTTGCCCTTCAGGTAGGGCGCCGCCGAGAGGTGATCGGCATGGACGTGGGTCTCGAGAATCCAGTCGACCGCGAGCCCTTCCGCCTCGACGAAGGCGATCACCTTGTCGGCCGATTCCGTGCTCGTGCGGCCGGACTTGACCTCGTAGTCGAGCACCGAATCGATGATCGCCGCTCTTTTCGTGTCCGGGTCCCAGGTCACGTGGGTGGCGGTGAAGGTCGCTTCGTCGAAAAATGTACGGACGGCTGGATGCATCCCGGTCTCCCTGGTCTTGTTGGCGCTCTGCCGATATCGGTACGAGCGGAATTCGCCTTGCAGGCTATCCTGTTCTGGACAGATCGTAAGTGACCAAGTCACATTCCAGAACTGTAAAATAGAAAGCCAGCGGAGCAAACATGGCCGACGACTGGATCGAGCGATTTCCCGACCTCGCCTCGCTGCCCGAACCGGACCGGGGGATGCTGGCCGCCCGGGCCTCGATCCTGCGCCTGCCCGCCGGGCGGACGATCTTCGCGCCGGGCCTGAAGCCGGAGCATTTCCTGCTGGTCCTTGACGGCACGGTGCGCGTGCAGCAGGTCTCCGCCGGCGGCCGCGAGATCGTACTCTACCGGGTCCATGCCGGCGATTCCTGCATCATGACGACCGCCTGCCTGTTTTCCGGCGAGGACTATTCCGCGGAAGGCGTCACCGAAACGGCTGTGACCGCCGCCGCCATTCCGAAGGATGCCTTCGAGGACGCGATCGCCCGCTCCCCCGGATTCCGCCGCATCGTCTTCGCGGATTATTCCCACCGCATCTCCGACCTGATGCATGTCGTGGAGGACGTCGCCTTTGCGCGTCTCGACCGCCGCCTCGCCCGCTACCTCCTGAACGCCGCGGGCCCCGACGGCGCCATCTCGGCCACGCACCAGGACATCGCCTCCGAACTCGGCACCGCGAGAGAGGTGATCGGGCGATTGCTGAAGGAATTCGACCGCAAAGGCTGGGTGGCGCTGGGGAGGGGCGAGGTGCGCGTTACGGAACAGGGCCAACTTGCTGATGTTGCAGCCCGGGATAATTGATCGTCCACCGGAACAACCTTCCGATAATCGTTAATATCGACCGCTATTGTTTTTATTAGTAGCATCGCGTGGCGACATCGAAGCAACGATCAAAATCCTTTGCGGTGATCCATGTCCGATCCACAGTTTCACGATCTGCGACAGCAGATGCTCATACCGATTAAAGAGCTTTATGAGGCCGCTAGGTTGCTTCATGGAGCTGCCGACGATCATTGTGCCAACAGGCACGAAGAAGCGATCGTTAAGATCAAGAAGGCTGACATCCCGGAACTCTATGATTGGTGCGAGGAACTTTGGGGACCTCGAGGCAGTGTCGACGCTTTCAAGAGAAGTCCAGTTCACCGGTATCGGGATGTAGAAGGCGCACCGCCGAAAATCAAAGGCAGGAAGTTCAAGTACAACATACCCCAGGCATTAAAGAATACGGTTCTGGCCCGTGATGGCTATTTCTGTCAGTTCTGTGGCATTCCTGTCATTTTGCAGCAGGCACAATCCGTACTCAGAAAATTCTACGGAAGCGAGATCCGTTGGGGCAATAGGAATGCTGAAAAGCACACGGCTTTTCAGGCGCTCGACCTCGATTTCGACCATATTCTCCCACTAAGCCGAGGAGGTGACAATTCGGTCGAAAACCTAATCGTCGCGTGCGCACCCTGCAATTGCGGTCGCGGCAACTGGACTCTTGAAGAAGTGGGTGTTCTCGATCCCCGTAATCACCCTCGCCAACCGCGGTCCGAATTCAAGGAATGGGACGGCCTCACCAGAGTCTTGAAACATCGCAGGCAATAATCTGCGCGTGACCGTCGGTTTTCCGGCATGACGTCGAATGTCTTCTACCCAAAGCGACCGCCGACTTGCCCGCTACCTTCTGAACACGGCGGGTCCAGACGGCGCCATCTCGGCCACGCACCAGGCGCTCGCCTCCAAACCCGGGTTCGCGAGGAAGTTCATCGGACGCCGTCTGAAGGAATTCGACTGCCGGGGCTGGGTCTCGCAAGGCAGAGGCTCCGTCGCGGTGACGGATGCGGGCAGGCTTGCGGAAGTGACCGGCAAGGACGAGTGATGGTCTGCCGCGGCGTCGGGGGAAAGCCGAGATGAATCGGTGCGGCAGAGCGCTGAAAGCACTTTCAACATGGTACAAATCTGAAAAGAGAGAGTGGCGACCCCTACGGGATTCGAACCCGTGCTGCCGCCGTGAAAGGGCGGTGTCCTAGGCCTCTAGACGAAGGGGTCGCTGGAGGAGCGCCTATGTACCCGCCACGACCGATGAAATCAAGCGGGCAAAACAGAAAAAATCACATGCCTGCCATGGCCGGCTTCCGGCTGTTCCGAGACATTCCCCGTACCCGCCGCCACTACCTCATTCCCCGTGATTTCAGGCGCCGCCGGACGCCACCTCGATCCCGATCTTGCCGATATGCCGCTTCGCCAGGAAGGCTTCCTGCGCCGCATGCATGTCCGCGAGCGCGAAGGATTGCGCGATGACCGGCCTGATTTCGCCACGCTCGATATAGCCCACGAGATCGGTGAAGATTCGCGCGGGCTGGTGCGTGCAGCCGAGCAGGGAAAGGTCGCGCAGGTAGAGCGTCCGGAGGTCCAGTTCGACGATCGGACCGGCGATCGCCCCGGCAACCGCGTAGGCGCCGCCGATGCGGATGCTCTCCAGCAGGCGCGGCCAGGCGGGACCGCCGACGAGGTCGATCACGGTGTCGAAAGACTTCTGCGGCAGCGGATCGTCCCGGTCGAGCACCCTGTCCGCACCGATCTCCATCAGCATGGCCGCCTTCGCTGCCGTGCTGACCGCCGTGACATGCGCGCCCCGCCGTTTCGCAAGCTGGATCGCCGCTGACCCGACGCCGCCGGAAGCGCCGGTGACCAGTACATGGCCGCCGTCAATGCCCGCCCGCTGGATCATCCCCTCGGCCGTCGAGAAGGCGCAGGGAAAGGAGGCCAGTTCGAGATCGGTGAGCGACGAACGGATGGCGATGGCGTCCCCGTTGCGCACCCGGGCATATTCGGCGAAGGCGCCGTCCAGTTCGGAGCCGAGCGTCACCGTCGCCGGCGCGCCGTCCGCGCTATCGGCAATCTGCAGCGCGCGCACCAGCACGCGCTCGCCGATACGCTTCCCGGGAACATCGTCTCCGACCGCGACAATGCGGCCGCAGCAATCGGCGCCCTGGATGCGGGGAAAGGCGATGGTGGCGCCGGACCAGGCGGATTCCTGCGGTCCGCCCTCACTGACACCATCCGATGCACCCGTGGACGTCGCGTTGCGGACCGATTTCGAGTACCAGCCGATGCGGGTATTGATGTCGGTGTTGTTCACCGAGGCGGCCCCGACCCGGACCAGGACCTCCCCCGCGCGCGGGGCCGGCACCGGCAGGTCCTCACGCCATTGCAGGCATTCCGGGCCGCCATGCGCCGTGAGCACCATGCCCTTCATCTGCCGGGGGATAGCCATCTGCAGCCTCGTGCGTTGCGCGTCGGTTCTACCTATCTGGGACCGCTACCGGGGACATCAACCGGTATGGCCCCGGCCTTTCGCGTCAGGCCTGCGCCACGTCGTCGATCTGGAGCTGCACGCGGCGCTCGCCGTTCCACCAGTCGGCCCGCACCCGCCCGGCCAGATGCAACGCTCCGGGATTGCGCGACAGCAGCGTCGGGCCGATGTCGCTCTGCATGGCGCGGAAGGCGATGGCGCCGACCTGCGGGCCGCCGCCCTGCCCCTGCACCCGGAGCGAGACGTGGCTCTGATCGGCCCCGACCGCCTTGGCATATGTCACCCGCACGTCGGCCAGCATGAAGCGGGGTTCCGGGTTGCCCGCCCCGAACGGTTCCAGCGCGGCGAGCGCATCGACGAGGTCGGCGGTGCAGCCCGAGGGACGAAGGATGCCGTCGAGTTTCAGTTCCGGCACCAGTTCACTGCCGTCGAGCAGGTCTTCCAGGCGTTCGTCGAGGAAAGCCGCGAAATCCGGCAGGGCGGCCTCGGCGATCGAGAATCCCGCCGCCATCTTGTGCCCGCCGCCGCCGAGCAGCAGGCCCGATTGCCGGGCCGCGATCACCGCCGCGCCGAGGTCGAAGCCGGACATCGAGCGGCCAGAACCCTTGCCCTCGCCCTTCTCCAGCGCGACCACGCAGGCCGGGCGGTTGTAGCGGTCCTTGAGGCGCGACGCGACGATGCCGATGACGCCGGGATGCCAGCCCTCGCCCGCCGCAACGATGACCCGCTTGCCGAGCCCGGCGCCAGATTCGATGGCGGCGATGGCCGCTTCCTGCACCGCCTCCTCGATCATCTTGCGTTCGGTGTTGTAGCCGTCGAGCTGGGTCGCGATCCGGGAAGCGCCCGCCGCGTCATCGAGCGAGAGCAATTGCGATCCGAGCGCCGCCTCGCCCACCCGCCCGCCGGCATTCACCCGGGGACCGAGCAGGAAGCCGAGATGCCAGGCCTGCGGCTTCGCATCGAGGCCGGAAACATCCGCCAGCGCGGCGATGCCGCGATTGCGCCGCCCGGCCAGCACCTTGAGCCCCTGGGCGACCAGCGCCCGGTTGATGCCGGTCAGCGGCACCACGTCGCAGACCGTGCCGAGCGCCACGAGATCGAGCAGGTCGAGCAGGTTGGGTTCCGGCCGATCCTTGTTGTACCAGCCGGCTTCGCGCAGCCGCTTGTTGACGGCGACCGCCAGCAGGAAGGCGACGCCTACCGCGGCGAGGAAACGGAGATCCTCCCGGCAGGTCTCGTCCATCCGGTTGGGATTGACCACGGCCACCGCCGGGGGAGCTGCCGCCTCCATCGCGTGATGGTCGATCACCACCACGTCGAGACCGTCGAGGCGCGCCGCCGCCAGCGGCTCATGCGCGGTCGCGCCGCAATCGACGGTAATGACGACCGCCGCCCCTTCCGCCTTCAGGCGGCGCAGCGCCGGCAGGTTGGGGCCGTAGCCCTCCGCCACCCGGTCGGGAATATAGACGCGGGGTTCCGCCCCGACGGCGGTGAGAAAACGCCTGAGCAGCGCCGAGGAGGTCGCGCCGTCGACATCGTAGTCGCCGAAGATGGCGATCTGCTCGCCGGTGCGGATCGCCTGCACGACGCGGTCGGCGGCGACCGCCATGTCGATGAGGCTGTCCGGATCGGGCAGCATGTCGCGGAGCCGGGGGTCGAGCCAGCCCGAGGCGTCCTCCAGCGCGACGCCGCGGGCCGCCAGCACGCGGCCGACGATGTCGGGAATGCCCTCGCGCTGGCTGAGCGCGACCGCGAGACGTTCATCGACGGCAGCGAAGCTCCAGCGCCGCCCGGTGAGCGACCGCTGGATGCCGGAAAGCGCGCTGCCGCCGTCCATTACTTGCTGTCGGGGTCGAACCCGCTCTTGCGGTTGAAGTTGTGGTGCGTCTCGACGAAACGCACGGTGCCGGTCTTCGAGCGCATGACCAGCGAATGGGTCGACGCGCCGGTCGGGATGCGCTTCACGCCCTGCAGCATGGAGCCGTTGGTGACCCCGGTGCAGGCGAACATCACGTCGCCGTTGGCGAGATCGAGAAGATCGTATTTCCGGGCGAGATCGGTAATGCCCCAGCGCGCGGCGCGGGCCTTCTCGTCGTCGTTGCGGAACACCAGCCGTCCCTGCATCTGGCCGCCGATGCAGCGCAGCGCGGCGGCAGCCAGCACGCCTTCCGGCGCGCCACCGGTACCGACATAGAGGTCGATGCCGCTGTTCGGGGTGGCGGTTGCGATGACGCCGGCGACGTCACCGTCGGTGATCAGGCTGATGCGCGCGCCCGCGTCGCGGATCTTGCGGATGATCTCCTCGTGGCGCGGCCGGTCGAGCACGCAGGCGACGATGTCCGACACCTCGACCTGCTTCGCCCTGGCGAGGTTCTTCAGGATAACCGCGATATCCTCGTCGAGGTCGACCATGCCGTCCGGCAGGCCGCCGCCGACCGCGATCTTCTCCATGTAGGTGTCCGGCGCGTTCAGGAAGCCGCCTTCCTCCGCCATGGCGATGACGGCGAGCGCGTTGTTGCCGCCCTTCGCGGTGATCGTGGTGCCTTCGAGCGGGTCGAGCGCGATGTCGACCTTGGGGCCGCCGGCGCCCACCTTCTCGCCGATATAGAGCATCGGCGCCTCGTCGCGTTCGCCCTCGCCGATGACGACGGTGCCGTCGATCTGCAGGCCGTTGAGCGCCGAGCGCATCGCGTCGACCG
>JAVKCR010000152.1:0-4277 GCA_040222645.1 Rhodospirillales bacterium | reverse complement strand
AACGGCTGACAGCCAGTCGCTGAACCGGCCCTTGTCGTTGAACCGCCGGCGCAGGCCGGAGGCGGTGATCAGCCCGGGAAAGCGCGGCGGAATGCCGCCGGCGATATAGACCCCGCCACGCGCACCGACGGTGAGCGCGAGATCGGACGCGGCGGTCGCGAGAAATCCGCAGAACAGGTCGAGCGTCTTCGCCGCCCGGGTGTCGGTGGTCCCGACGGCAAGATCGGCGATCGCCGCCGCCGACAGGCCGGAATCGTTGACGCCGTCGATCTCGCACAGCGCGGAATGGATGTTCTCGATGCCCTGGCCGGAGACCACGCGTTCCGCCGAGACATGGCCGAAGCGGGCGGCCAGCACCTCGATCACCGCCGCTTCGTCATCGTTGCGGCTTGCCATGGTCGCGTGGCCGCCCTCGCTGGTCAGCGGCATGAACCGGCCATCCTCCGTCGGCACCAGCGCGGAGACCCCGAGCCCGGTGCCGGGGCCGATCACGGCGATCGCCGCGCCGGATTCCGCTACGATATCGTCGAGCGGGTAGACATCCGCCGGGCCAAGCCGGGGAACGGCCATCGCCTGGGCGGAGAAATCGTTCACCAGGAACAGGAATTCCAGCCCGGCATGTTCGCGGATCCGGTCGGCATCGACGGACCAGGGCAGGTTGGTCATCTCTGCCTTCGGTCCCTTGACCGGCCCCGCCACGGCAATCGCGCCGTTCCGTGGCGTCAACTCGTCGGGCAGGGTGCCGAGATAGGCGGCGACGATGCTCTCGAGATTGCGGAATTCAGCGCAACGGTAGCTGCGGGCGAAATCGCCGCGCGGCGAACCGTCGATGGCGAAGCGGGCATTGGTGCCGCCGATATCCCCGAGCAGCGCCGTCATGTCAGGAACCGACCGTCCTCAGGTCACCGAGGAAACTGTCGCGCCAGACCGTCAGCGTGTTGGTGGAGACCACTTCCATCATGTCGCGCCAGCGGTCGATCCGTTCCTCGAGCGGCATCGACAGCGCACGTGCCATGGCTTCGGCCGTGGAATCGAGATCGAACGGGTTGACGATCAGTGCCGAGGAAAGTTCGCGTGCCGCGCCGGCGAAGCGGGACAGCACGAGCACGCCGGGGTCGAGAGGGTTCTGGGCGGCGACATATTCCTTGGCGACCAGGTTCATGCCGTCGCGCAGGGGGGTGACGAGACCGACGCGACATTCCCGGAAGAACCCGGCGAGGGTGTTGCGGTTGTAGGACTTGTTGAGATAGCGGATCGGCATCCAGTCGAACTCCGCATAGCGGCCGTTGATGCCGCCGGCATGGGTTTCGAGCTCGGTGCGGATATCCTGGTATTCCGGCACCTCCGAGCGGGTCGGAGGCGCGATCTGCAAGAGACTGACCGAGCCGCGCTCGGAGGGATAACGCTCGATCATCAGCGCGAAAGCGTCGAAACGTTCGACCAGTCCCTTGGAATAGTCGAGGCGGTCGACCCCGATCATCAGCGTACGCTCACGCCGGCTCTCGCGCAGGCGCCGGACCTCCGGCGCCCGGCCGGCCTGCTGGGCGGCTTGAGCGAAGTCTTCGGCGTCGATGCCGATCGGGTAGACCCGGGCGACCATCTTGCGCCCGTAGGCCGAGACGGTGCCGTCCTCGGCGACCGTTCCCCGTGCTTCGTGGATGATGTAGTCGTGAAATGATCGCAGGTCGTTCTCGGTCTGGAACCCGACGAGGTCGTAGGCGCAGAGCGAGCGGACCAGGTTCGCGTGGCTCGGCAGCGCGATCAGGATTTCCGCGGCCGGGAAGGGTGTGTGCAGGAAGAAGCCGATGCGGCAGCCGATCTGGGCGCGGCGCAGTTCCTCGGCCAGCGGGATCATGTGGTAATCGTGGATCCAGACGAGGTCGTCGGCCTTCAGCATCGGCGCCAGCTTGCTGGCGAACATCGAATTCACGCGGAAATAGCCGGCATAGTTCAGCTTGGTGAAACTGGTCAGGTCGAGCCGGTAGTGGAACAGCGGCCAGAGCGCCCGGTTGGCGTAGCCGTTGTAATAATCGTCGAAATCGTCCTTGCCGAGATCGAGGGTCGCGAAGGTGACGTTGCCGCTCTCGACGATCTTCGGCGACATCGCCGTGCGGCTCTTCGTCTTGCCGCTCCAGCCGAACCAGATTCCGCCGTGGGTTGAAAGCGCGTCCTGCAGGGCGACGGCAAGCCCTCCGGTCTGGGCTTTCTTGTCGGTGGCGATCGCGACGCGATTGGAGACGACGACGAGTCTTCCGGTCACAAGGCATCCTTCCAGTTGCGGCTCAGCAATGTGGCGCAGGTTATCATGCCGACCATGGAATAGGTCTGGGGGAAATTGCCCCACAATTCGCCGCTTGCAGGGTCGATATCCTCGCTGAGCAGGCCGAGATGGTTGCGGCTGGCGAGTACCGCTTCGTAGAGTTCACGCGCTTCGGCCATGCGACCGATGGCGCAGAGCGCTTCGATGTACCAGAAAGTGCAAACGTTGAAGGCGGTCTTCGGTTCCCCGAAATCGTCGCGCGAGATGTAGCGGAAGACATGCTGGCCGCGCTTCAGTTCCCGGCCGACCGCCTCGACGGTGCCGACGAAACGCGGGTCAATGGCCGGCACGAGACCGATATCGGCAAGCTGCAGCAGGCTGGCGTCGACGTTCGCGCCGCCGAAGGCGTCGGCGAAGCTGTTGATCTCGTCGTTCCAGGCCTCGTCGAGGATGCGCTCCCGCATTGTCGCGGCGCGTTCGCGCCAGTAGATCGCCCGCTCACCCCGCCCCAGCCGGTCGGCGATCTTCGCCAGCCGGTCGCAGCCGGCCCAGCACATGGCCGCCGAATAGGTATGCACCTGCGCGATGGTACGGAATTCCCAGAGGCCGGCATCGGGCTGGTCGTAGAGCTGCCAGGCCCGCTCTCCGGCCAGTTCGAGGCGTTCGAACAGGGCGTCGAGGTCCGGCAGGAACAGCCGGCGGTCGAAGAAGGCCTGGGTCGCGGCGAGGATCACCTGCCCGTAAACGTCGTTCTGGATATGCTCGTAGGCCTGGTTGCCGACCCGCACCGGCCCCATGCCGCGATATCCGGACAGGTTTTCCGCGAAGGATTCGCCAATCGCCGCCTTGGTGGTGATGCCGTAGACCGGCTGGATATGACCGCCGCCGGTGCGGGCGACGATGTTCGAGATGTAGTGGATCAGCCCTTCCATGGTCTTGGTCGCGCCGAGCCGGTTGAGCGCCTGCACCACGAAATAGGCGTCCCGGAGCCAGCAATAGCGATAATCCCAGTTCCGGCCGCTGTCGGCATGTTCGGGGACGGAGGTGGTCAGCGCTGCAATCACCGCGCCGGTTTCCTCGAAGGCGCAGAGCTTCAGCGTGATCGCGGCTCGAATGACCTCTTCCTGCCATTCGAAGGGGATGGAGAGCGAGCGCGACCAGTTGCGCCAGTATCGCCGCGTGTCCGCATGGAACCGCGAGCAGGTATCCGCGAGGCTGTCGGACAGGCTTTCGTCGGGGCCGAGCAGCAGGTCGACCGGTTCCTGGAGCAGGAAGCCGGTTTCGTCGAGCACGTAGGCGATCGGCGCATTGGTTGTCAGGCGCATGACATGGTCCGGACCCACATAGCGGATATGGTTGCTGCCGCGGGTACGCGCTGGCTCGCCGGCGCCCCAGCCGAGCGTCGGGCGCAGCCGGATGGTGACGAAGGGCTCGCCGGCCACCGGGCGGATGCGTCGGAGGAAGCCGGTTGGCCGGAAGGTGCGTCCGTGATTGGTGAAGCGCGGCGCGAAGTCGGTGATCTCGACGATGGAGCCCTTGCAGCAATGCAGCCGGGTGACGAGGATCGCCGTGTTGGGATCGTAGCTCTGCTCGGACCGCTCGAAATCCTGAAGTTCGATATCGAAGTATCCGCGCGTCGGATCGTCGCCGTCGATCAGGGCGGAGAAGAACGGTTCGGAATCGAAGCGGGGCAGACAGGCCCAGACATATCGCCCCATCCGGTCGATCAATGCACCGACGGCGCAATTGCCGACGATGCCGAGATTGAGGTCCGGTTTCATCGCCTGCTCCCCGTCATTCGCGCATGGTCCCGAGCCAGCCGATCACGTCATCGACACCCCGCAGCCAGTGCCGCGCCCGGGTGGTTCTTGCTTGCGGGTCGTCGGAGACCCAGATCGAGAATCCGCCGAGACGGTTGCAGGCATCGAACCCGTCTTCGTCGGTGATGTCGTCGCCGATGAAAACCGGGATTCGCCCGGTGAACGGATGCTCCTGCATGAAGGCATCGACGGCGCCC
>JAVKCR010000151.1:0-2696 GCA_040222645.1 Rhodospirillales bacterium | reverse complement strand
CGGTTCTGTTCCTGATCCTACCCCCCCCCTCGTTGTCGTGCATCCCTCGTTGTCGCACAGTCCCCCCTCCTCGTTCCCACGAAAGTGGGAACCCCGAGAACCAGTCACCCCGTTCACCGCCGAGGCCCCCACTTTCGTGAGGGCGAGGGAGGCGGCGCATGACGCGTCATGCCGGTGGCACGAGAATACCGGAATCGCTAACATCAGGCGGTTCCGCCGCAGGAGACATGCAGTGCTCACCCCCGATCAGAAGCAGTTCTACGACGACAGCGGCTACCTGCTGGTCGAGGACGTGGTGACGCCGGCAGAGCTTGCGCGGCTGCAGGAGATCACCCGGAACCTGGTCGAGGCGTCGCGCGCCGTGACAGAGAGCGACGACATCTACGACCTCGACGAGGGACATTCCGCGGAGGCGCCCCGGCTGACCCGCATCAAGCTGCCGCACAAGCGCCATCCCTTCTATGACGAGATCCTGAAGAATTCCGGGGTGACGGCGGTGCTGCGCGACCTGCTCGGCGACAATGCGACGCTCTTGACCTCCAAGCTGAACACCAAGGCGCCGGGCGGCGGCGCCGCGGTGGAATGGCACCAGGACTGGGCCTTCTACCCGCACACCAACGACGACCTGCTGGCCTTCGGGCTAATGCTGGAGGACGTCACCCCGGAGAACGGCCCGCTGCAGGTGATACCGGGCTCGCACCGGGGCCCGGTCCTGAGCCACCACATGAACGGCGTCTTCTGCGGCGCGGTGAACCCGGACGATCCTGACTTCGATGCCTCGAAGGCCGTCACCCTGACGGGGCGGGCGGGCAGCATGAGCGTGCATCACGTCCGCATGCTGCACGGCTCGGCGCCGAACCTGAGCGACCGGCCGCGCTGCATCCTGTTCTACGAGATCGCCCGGGCCGATGCCTGGCCGATCCTCGGGACCGGCGCCTACTACCATGCGCTCGGGATGCGCGGATACTGGCAGGATCTGCAGGAGCGCACGATCATCGGCGAGCCCTGCACGGAACCCCGCGTCGAACCGGTGCCGGTACGCATGCCGCTGCCCCCGGCCGAGGACGCCTCCTCGATCTTCAAGACCCAGAAATCCGGCGGCGCGAAAAGCGCGTTCGCGATGGGGAGTTGAGGAACTCGATCTGAATCGCGCCCGAATATACTGAGCAATCCCGCAGCATCGGGCGAAAACCCCCTCTCGCCGCTCCATAGCTTGTCCGTCAACCGGACAGCGGAGCGCATTCATGGTCGCACGGGCATCGACAATCGCTTTCCTCGGCATCGAGGTGAAGCCGATCGACATCCAGGTACAGGTCACCGGCGGCTATCCCGGCATCACCATGGTCGGGCTGCCCGACAAGGCGGTGGGGGAGAGCCGGGAGCGCATCCGCTCCGCCCTCATCGCCATGGGGCTCGCCATCCCGCCGAAGCGGATCACCGTCAATCTGTCGCCCGCCGACGTGCCGAAGGAGGGCGGGCATTTCGACCTGCCGGTGGCGCTCGCTTTGCTCGCCGCCCTCGGCGCGGTGCCGCAGGCGAGGCTCGACCGCTTCATCGCGCTCGGCGAACTGGCGCTCGACGGGGCGATCGCGCCGGTCGCCGGCGTGCTGCCGGCCGCCATCGGGGCGGCGGGCCGGGGCAAGGGGCTGATATGTCCCGCCGAGCAGGGGGCGGAGGCGCTCTGGGCCGGCGATATCGAGGTGCTGGCGGCGTCGAACCTGCTGGCGCTGGTCAACCATTTCAGCGGTTCGCAGAAGCGGGGCCCGCCGCGCCGGGGCGCGCCGCCGCCGGAGCCCGACTACCCGGATCTCGCCGACGTGAAGGGCCAGGCCGGGGCGAAACGCGCGCTCGAGGTCGCGGCGGCCGGCGGGCACAATCTCCTGTTCGTCGGCCCGCCCGGTTCCGGCAAGTCGATGCTGGCCTCGCGGCTGCCCGGCATCCTGCCGCCGCTGGAGCCGGACGAGATGCTGGAGGTCTCGATGATCCATTCGGTCGCCGGCCAGATCGGCGCCGCCGGTCTTTGCCGCGCCCGGCCCTACCGCGATCCGCATCATTCGGCCTCGCTGCCGGCGCTGGTCGGCGGCGGGCTGAAGGTCCGGCCGGGGGAGGCCTCGCTCGCCCATCGCGGCGTGCTGTTCCTCGACGAGCTGCCGGAATTCAACCGCGCGACGCTGGAGGCGCTGCGCCAGCCGATGGAGACCGGGCGGGTGACGGTGGCGCGCGCCAACAACCATGTCAGCTACCCGGCGCGGTTCCAGCTGGTCGCGGCGATGAATCCCTGCCGCTGCGGCTATCTCGGCGACGAGTCACGCAGCTGCTCGCGCGCGCCGGGCTGCGGGCGCGATTACCAGGCGCGCATCTCCGGGCCGCTGCTCGACCGCATCGACCTGCATGTGGACGCCCCGCCGGTCAACCCGCTCGACCTTGCCGCCGCCCCGCCGGGGGAGGCGACGTCGGCCGTCGCCGCGCGCGTGCTGCGGGCGCGGCAGGTGCAGTCCGCGCGGTTCCGCGAGATCGCCGGCGTGCGCCTGAACGCCGAGGCCGACGGCGCGCTACTGGAGGAGATCGCCCGTCCCGACGGCGACGGCATGAAGCTGCTGGTGGACGCGACCCGGATGCTGGGGCTCTCCGGCCGCGGCTATCACCGGGTGCTCCGCGTCGCCCGCACCCTCGCCGATCTCGACGGCAGCGACGCG
>JAVKCR010000150.1:0-9515 GCA_040222645.1 Rhodospirillales bacterium | reverse complement strand
GGCGCGCCCGGTCGATATCGTCCTCGTTCAGGGCGTAGGTGATCAGTCCGCGCAGACCCAGGAAGGCGGTTTCCGGCCGGTCGAGCATCTGGCGGAAATAGGCCCGTGCACCTTCGTTGTCACCCGCGAGCTGGGCAGCCTGGGCGGAAAGCAGCAGCGTCAGCGGCGGGTTGTCGAGGATGCTCTCGGCCGTCGCCGCCAGCTTCGCCGCCTCGTCCCTGTCCCCGGCGGCGACCGCCACCAGGCCATCGGTCAGCGCCGCATAGCCCTTGCGCTGGCGGGATTCCCGCCAGATACGCCCGACGCCGGGTGCCACCCGCATGATCGCCCACCATAACCTGTAGAGGACGACGAGCAGCAGGGTGATCAGGAGAACGCCGATGATGATGACATGCATGCCGGCATCGATGCGGTAGCCGAGCCAGTTCAGCTCCACCTGGCCCGGGCGGTCGGCAAACCACAGGCCGGCGGCAATCACCACGCCGACCGTGACGAAGAAGACCAGCGATCTGAGCAGGATTCTCATTTCGAGAGCGCTCCGATCGCTTCGGATTGCAGCGCGTCGATGGCGTTGGTCACCGCGAGGCGGCCACGCGCCCGGTCGAGCCACCCGGCAGCCGCTTCGAGACCGGGTTCGGGCAGCGCGGAGACATGCTCTACCGCGGTCGCCACATCACCGTCGGCGAGCGCCACCTCGGCCCGGGCGAGCAGTGCATCCGGCGCATCGCCGGCAACGGTCTCGCCGACCCGGCGAATCGAGACCAGCGACTTTACCCGGGCCAGTGCCGAGGACAGCCAGTCGTCGCCCTCGGCCAGCGCGATCGCCTTCATGACATTACGCGCGACGGCCGGGAAATCGGCCCGGAGCGCAGCAAGATCGGGGGCGCCGGTTTCGGCGAAGGCGGCGAGGTCGGCGAGCGCGGTCGCGGTCGCCGCATCGTCTCCGGCCAGCGCGGTCACGGTCTTCAGCGCCGCCTCGTAGCCGCCGCGGCGGTTGACCGCCTGGGCCAGCTGGTTGACGGCCAGCGCCAGCGACGAGCCCTTGGCCGCCTGCGCCTGCCGGGCGGCGCGCAGGTCCGCCAATTGCTGGCGAAGCTGGGTGTTCTCCGCCGCCAGCGTTTCAACCCGAGAGGCCAGCGCCGCGAGGTTTTCGCCGATAGCCGTGACCGCCTTGGAATCGGTGGCGGAAACCGTCGCAACCTGCTCTTCCAGCGCGGCCAGCCGGTCAAGCAGGGCCGGATCGGCGCCGGTCGGGGCCGCTGCCTGTTCCTCCAGCGCCGCCAGCCGGGCCAGCAGCGGTTCGAGGTCGACGGGATCGGCCGCGGGGGCCGCCGGGAGATTGTCGAGCCGACCTTCCAGCGCAGCAAGCCGCTCATCGATTCCGGCCAGCATGCCGGTGGACGGAGCCTGTGACGCCGCCGGAACAGGCGCGGGGGCCGGTGAAGCGGGTGGCGATGATTCGGGGGCCGGTGATGGTGGTGTCGACGCCTCGGGAGCCGATGATGCGGGTGCCGACGACTCGGGGGCCGGTTCCGACGCCGGGGCGGGGTCGGAGCTGGCGGCAGGCGCCTCTGCCGTTTCCGGTGCCGGTGCGGGCGCTGGCTCGGTCGCGGGGGTCGGTGCCGTTTCGGGGGTCGAGGGATAGAGATGCGCTGCCAGTTCAGGCGCATACTGGTCCACCAGCGGGCGGACCTGGTCGCGCCATTGCGGCCAGAAACCCGCGGCCGCACCGATGGCGACGAGGATGATCAGCACCAGCACCAGTCCGGTACGGGATTTCTTCTGCACCGGCGCCGGTTCGCTGTCCGCCGCCGGCGGCGTGTCGGCACCGTCATTCGAACCGGCTGCCTCGGCTTCCGGTTCAGGCGCAGCGCCCTCTTTCTCGATCGCGGAACTGACGATGATATCCCCCACCGGGTCCGGTCCGGTCTCGCCCGTGGCCGCTTCCGGCTCGACCGGGGCGACGGCGACCGCGCCATCCGGCGTCGGCGGCAGTTCCCGGGTGGCGGAGTCAGTCTCTGCTTCGACGGCTTCTGCTTCGGCCGCTTCCGCCGCGGCAGGTTTCGACTCGGCAGGTTTCGGCTCGGCCTTCGAAGGCGCCGGCGTGTCAGCCGTCTCGGTCCCGAGGTCGATACCCTGCTCGGCCGCGGCGGCATGCAGTTCCTGCCAGCGGTGATCCGGTATGTGATCGCGTTCCTTCCAGCCCTGAACCGTGGTGAAGGCGACGCCGATCGCCTTGGCCGCCGGACGAATGCCGCCGAACCTCTCGATAACCTCGCGCGCTGAAAGCGGCGTCATGTTCTGGCTGTCTTCGTCCTGCATCGTTTCCCGCCTGATTGGCCTTACGGTTATCCCTGGCCCGCCCGGCCGGGCGGGCAGACTTGCTCCAGTCGCTCGACCAGCGCGTCCTGCGTTGGCTCGGCGGCGACATGGACACCGTGCCAGGACAGTCCGGCAACGGCATCGGCCACCGCATCGCTCAGGCACAGCGCCAGACAATTACGCATCTGCCGGCCTGTACCCCCCGTGGCCGCCAAACGATTGAACGTTTTCGCAGTTCTCGGGGAAAATAACAGAACGGCGGCGATGTCGTCACGGACGAATGCGCTTTCGAGATCCGGCGTGAAGGCCGGCGCCGCATTTACCTCGTAGAGTTGCCGGCGGATGACCGTGAATCCCCCGGCCTCCAGCAGGCCCGGCAAATCGCCCGCCACATGCTTGCCGGCGACATGCAGCAGGGTGCCGTCGCGTGGCTGCCGGGCGCCCGCCACCAGCGCCGCCAGGTCGTCGACATCACCGCCGGCGCTCGCCACATCGGTGAACCCGAGCCGCCGGGCCTCCCGCGCCGTGGCGTCGCCGACGGCATAGATGGGCCGCGCCCGGTCGCCGCCGGCGAGATCGAGCGCCCGCGCGCCGTTCGCGCTGGTCAGCAGCACCGCCGCGTGAGAGGGCAGGTCGGCGCCGCGCGCCCGGGCGAAATCCACCTCCAGCAAGGGTTCCACGAAGCAATCATACCCGCGGGCGGCAAGCAGGGCCGCCAGAGGCCCGGCATCTTCCCGCGGCCGGGTGATCAGCACGCGCATCGGCGGCTGTCCGGAAAGGCGGTGAAACAGGGTTGCACCGCCGCGCCCTCAAGCCGTCATGTAGCCGGGGCCGGCGGCGGCAAACAGGTCCGCGGCAACTTCCGTCGCGCGGTCGACGGCTTCCGGCAACGGCGCGGTGAAATGTCTTTCCATCAGGTCCGATCCGTCCGGCCGGGCGATCAGGCCGCGGAACCTGACCGTCCCGCCTTCCAGTTCGGCCAGCGCCGCGATCGGCGTGCGGCAGGAGCCGTCCAGCCGGCGCAGGAAGGCGCGTTCGATATCGATTGCCACATGGCTCGGCGGATCGTCGATCGCCGCGAGCAGATCAAGCACCGCCGCATCGTCGGCCCGCGCGGTAATGCCGACCGCGCCCTGTGCGACCGCCGGCAGCATGTCGTCGGGGTCGATCGGCGCCTGGGCATGCTCGGGCAGGCCGAGACGGTTGAGCCCCGCCATCGCGAGGATGGTGGCGTCGATCGCGCCCTCGGCGACGCGGGCGAGCCGGGTCTGCACGTTGCCGCGCAACAGCGTCGTCTTGAGATGCGGATGGCGGTTGAGCACCAGCGCGCCGCGCCTGAGCGACGCCGTGCCGATCACCGCGCCCGCCGGCAGGTCGGCCAGGCGGATGGCGGTCGGGCAGATCAGCGCGTCGCGCGGGTCCTCGCGAGGCAGGATGGCGGGCAGCGCCATCCAGTCCGGCAGCCGCGTCGGCATGTCCTTCATGGAATGGACGGCGATATCGATGCGCCGGTCGTCCAGCGCCTCGTCGATCTCCTTGGTGAACAGTCCCTTGCCGCCGGCTTCTGCCAGCGCCCGGTCGCGGATCATGTCGCCGGTCGTGCGGATGACGACGATCTCGGTCTCGATTCCGGCGCGTGCCGCGGCCAGCCGGGCCGCGGTCTCGTTCGCCTGCGCCAGCGCCAAGGGGCTGCCGCGTGTGCCTATCCTGACTTTCATGCGCCCTCTTTACCGGTCTGCCCAAGGCTCTGCAACGTTGGACAGCAGGCCGGCGGCGGCCTAGAAGACGACCATGCTCTCGCTCGGTATCGAAACCTCCTGCGACGAGACCGCGGCGGCGGTGGTCCGCGATGACGGCACCGTGCTGGCGAACGTCGTGCTTTCGCAGATCGAGGCCCACAAGCCCTATGGCGGCGTGGTCCCCGAGATCGCCGCGCGTGCGCATATGGAAGCGACCGACCGGGTCTGCGCCCAGGCGCTCCGCGAAGCGGGCATCGGCTTCGACGACCTCGACGTGGTCGCCGCCACCGCCGGCCCCGGCCTGATCGGCGGCGTCCTCGTCGGCGTCATGACCGGCAAGGCGATCTCGGTGATGCGGGACCTGCCCTTCGTCGCGGTGAACCATCTCGAGGCGCATGCGCTGACCGCCCGGATGACCGATCGTGTCGAGTTCCCCTACCTGCTGCTGCTGGTTTCCGGCGGCCATTGCCAGTTGCTGATCGCCGAGGGCGTCGGCGCCTACCGGCGGCTCGGCGCCACCATCGACGACGCGGTCGGCGAGGCCTTCGACAAGACCGCGAAGCTGCTCGGGCTCGGCTATCCCGGTGGACCGGCGGTCGAGCAGGCGGCGCTGTCCGGCGACGGATCGCGATTCGAGTTGCCGCGCCCGATGGTCGGACGGCCTGATTGCGACTTTTCCTTCTCCGGCCTCAAGACCGCCGTGCGGCGGCTGGTGGAGAGCTTCGGTGACACGGGGCCGTCGGCACGGGATGTCGCCGATATCTGCGCCGCCTTCCAGCAGGCTGCCGGCGACGTGCTGGTCGACCGCTGCCGCCGCGCCGCGCGCCTGTTCCGCCAGCGCCATCCGGGCGGGCGGGTGCTGGTGATCGCCGGCGGGGTCGCGGCAAATCGGTATCTGCGCACCCGCATCTCGGATGCGGTCGATCTCGATCTCGTTGCCCCGCCGCTCGCGCTCTGCACCGACAATGGCGCGATGGTGGCATGGGCCGGGCTCGAGCGTTATCGTCTCGGCATGATCGACGATCTCGATTTCGCCGCCCGGCCGCGCTGGCCGCTGGACCCGGAAGCCGAACCGAAACCCTATGCCGGGGCCAAGGCATGAACGGGGAGGCGACCTGCATCTGGCCGGCGGAGGCCCTGCTCGGTGAAGGCCCGCTCTGGGATACCCGTCTCGACAGGCTCTACTGGGTCGACATCAAGGGCCGGAAAGTCATGAGTTGCGACGCCGGTGGCGGCGCACGCCGCGAGACCCTGTTCGACCGCCAGCCCGGCTGCCTCGGCCTGACCGCCGACCCGGCGCGTCTCGTCGCCGCCTTCGATGACGGCTTCCATGTCATCTCCGAGGGCTCGGCCCAGCGCGCCTTCATCGCCGATCCGGAGCCGAACCGGCCCGGCAATCGCTTCAACGACGGCAAGGTCGCCCCGGACGGCGCCTTCTGGGCCGGCAGCATGGACGACGAGGAGATCAAGCATACCGGCTCATTCTACCGGCTGGGTGCCGACGGCGCCTTCGCGGCGATCGACCGCGACTACCATATCACCAACGGCCCGGCCTTCGCCGCCGACGGCGCGACGATCTACCTGAACGATACCGGAAAGCAGGTGATCTACGCCGCCGACCTGACGGCGGACGGCATCGCCAACCGCCGGCCCCACATCACCTTCGGCGCGGGCGACGGCTATCCCGACGGCATGACGATCGATGTGGATGGCGGGCTCTGGGTCGCCTTCTGGGGCGGCTGGGGGGTCTCGCGCTTCGACCAGGCCGGGCGGCGGGAGGAACAGGTCCGCCTGCCGGTGGCGCAGACCACGTCGGTCGCCTTCGGCGGTCCCGATCTCGCGACCCTCTATGTCACCTCGGCCCGCAAGGGCCTCGGACCGGACGATCTCGCCGCCCAGCCGCTGGCCGGCGGGCTGTTCAGCCTCGATGCCGGCCGTCGCGGCCGGCCAGAACCCTTATTCGCCGGCGGCCCGGGATTGATCAACGGATGAGCGCGAAGGTCGGTATTCTCGGCGGCGGCGCCTGGGGAACGGCGCTGGCCGTCTGCGCGGCGCGGGCCGGATCGGATACCCTGCTCTGGGCGCGCGACGGCGCGGTCGTCGAGTCCATCAACGACAGCCATGCCAACCCGCGCTATCTGCCGGACATCACCCTGCCGGACTCCCTGCGGGCGACCCGCTCCGCCGCCGAGGCGCTGGAGGCGGATGCGGTGCTGCTGGCCGTGCCGGCGCAGCAATTGTCCGGCTTCCTGGAAGGCGTGAAGGCCGACTGGAAACCGGGCGCGGCGGCGGTGATCTGCGCCAAGGGCATCGAACGCGCCACCGGACGGCTGATGTCGGCGGTGGTGCGCGACGCGCTGGGCGATGCCGCGCCGGTCGCGATCCTCTCCGGTCCGACTTTTGCGGCCGAGGTGGCGGCGGGATTGCCGGCCGCGGTGACCCTGGCCTGCGCCGACCGGGCGCTTGGCGAGAGACTGGTGGCGATGATCGGTTCCGCCACCTTCCGGCCGTACCTGACCGACGACGTCACCGGCGCCGAGATCGGCGGCGCCGTGAAGAACGTGCTCGCCATCGCCTGCGGCATCGTCGAGGGACGCCGGCTCGGCGACAATGCCCGCGCCGCCCTGGTGACGCGCGGGCTGGCCGAGATCACCCGGCTTTGCGTCGCGCTCGGCGGCCGCCGCGAAACGATGATGGGCCTGTCCGGCCTCGGCGACGTCACGCTGACCTGCAACGCCGCGCAATCGCGCAACTTCTCCTTCGGCGTCGCGCTGGGGCAAGGCCGCAGCGCCGCCGACCTGCTGGCCGGTGGCGTTACCGTCGAGGGGGTCTACAGCGCCGAGGCGGTAACCCGCATGGCGCGGGACGCCGGTATCGACGCGCCGGTATCGGTCGCGGTCGACGCCATCCTGAACAATTTCGCCGATATCAGCGCGACGGTGCGCGGGCTGATGGAGCGCCCGTTCCGCGACGAGCGCAGCTGAGGCTACCCCGCGTCCTTCTTGCCGTCCGGCGCCGGATCGTCGCCGGCGGATTCGGCCGTGGCGGGCGCATCGGACGGCGCCGGGGCGCCGCCGCGTGTCTCCAGCAGGCGTTCCACCCGGCCGATATTCTTCTGCAGCACCTGGGCGCTGCTGGTCGCGCCCATCTCCTTGTAGACCTCCATCGCGCCGCGGAAGGCGGTCGACGAGCGGGCGAGCAGGGAATTGTCGCCGGTCTGCTTGCCGAGCGAGAACAGCGCCGCGCCGAGATTGTTCTGCGAGGCCGCCCAGAGCGACGGCGAGAGGTCCCGGCGCCGGACTTCCAGCGCCTTCACGAAACAATCCACCGCCCGTTCGGCAAGCACGGTACCGGAATAGTTCTCGGCCAGTTGCGCCAGCGTCATGCCCTGGCCGTTCATGATCTCTCCCCATCGCTGGGGCGAACGGTGGCGGGTGAACACCTTGAGCGCATCGCCGTAGGCCTCGATCGCCGATTGCAGCGACTTCGCCTCGGAACCGTTGACGCCGTGGCGGTGGAGCGCTTGACCGCGATGCATCTGGGCCAGCGCGCGGTCTTCCTCCTGCTCCTCGCCGAACAGGTCGGCGGCGGAGGCGTAGGCCTCGGCGGCGGTCTCAAGATACGACCATTCCTTGGTCTGGTCGGCGAGAAACATGAAGCAGGCGGCGCGGTGCGACTGCGCCATGCCGGCATCGAGCGGCAGCGTGGCGGCGACCGGCATGTCGATGGCGCGCTGGAAATTTCCCGCCGCGACGCTCATCAGCTCGTTATTGCGGGTTCGCCCGGCAAGGGCTGCCTGGCAATTCGCAAAGGTGACGAGCGCCGAGAAGGCCTGGCTGGCGCTGAGGCCGGCAGGCTCGCCGGCGAAGACATCCTCCAGCCTGTTGAGCAGCGGTGACAGCTCGCCAAGAATCTCGCGCTGGTGCAGTTCGTTGCGCGGCGGCACCGCCGCGAGCACCGCGGCATAGACCAGGTCGCCGATCGAGGCGGGAAAATTCTTCGGCAGGCGAAGAAGGTCGCCGAGCCCGACCGCGCCCGGCCGGGTCAGCGCTTCCGACCGCATGGGCAGGATGCGGATATTGAGATCGCCGGTATCCGGCGACACCGCGCCCCAGACCACCAAATCCGCATTGTTCTGAACCGCCATCTCGCGCGCCGATTCCGCGGCGACGGTGAGGCGGCTGGCGAGCGTCCCCTCGCCGGCAAGCGAGATCCGGCGCGAGGCCTGGCGCACCGCGAGTTCCGACCGGCCGCCGAGCGCCCGCATCATCGAGCCTTCCGGCCCGTCGACGGCCGGGTCCCCGAATGGCGAAACCATGGCGATGACCGACGCGCCCGGCGGCGCAGACTGGCCGCCCGCCGCCATGCCGTCCTGTTCGTCCTCGGCAGCCGCTCCCCGCTGCCCGAGAAACAGGCTCAGCAGGGTTTGAAAGAATGACATGTGCGTTTCCACCCCTTTGGGGTTGGCATTCTATGCGAGGGATTGCCGGGCCGCCAAGCGGCAGCTGCTCAGAAATCCGTGCAGCGTCCCTTCTGCTCCCAGTCGCCGTAGCGGGTCGGCTCCGGGCCCTTCGGTCCGCCGACCTCGGCCGGGGCGGCCCCGGGCTTGCCGGCCTTGGCGGTTTCGTCAACGCCGGCTTCCGGCGTGGCAGTATCCGGTTGTTCGGTCTCGGGTTTTCCGGCCATCTTGCAGCGCTCCGATTTTGCTTCATATATAGCCCGGTTCACAGATGCGCCAACCCGCGCCTGAACGGATTCAAGGAAAGATGTCACAGGGTTATTTCAAGACTGCGTTGCTGCTTGCCGCGCTGACCGGCCTGTTCCTCGTCGCCGGCTGGCTGATCGGCGGACAGTCGGGGATGCTGATCGCGCTCGCCTTCGCGGCGGCGATGAACCTTTTCTCCTACTGGAACGCCGACAAGATCGTGCTGTCCATGTACAAGGCCCGCCCGGTCGACCGTGCCTCGGCGCCGGGCTTCTACGGCATCGTCGAGACCCTGGCCGAGCGCGCCCGGATGCCGATGCCGAAGGTCTACATCATCGAGAATGCGCAGCCGAACGCCTTCGCCACCGGCCGCAATCCGGAAAACGCCGCCGTCGCCGCGACCACCGGGCTGCTGAAGATCCTCAACGACCAGGAGGTCGCCGGCGTGATGGCGCACGAACTCGCCCATGTCCGCAACCGCGACACGCTGGTTATGACGGTCACCGCGACCATCGCCGGCGCCATCGGCGCGCTCGCCAACATGCTGATGTTCTCCGCCATGTTCGGCGGCCGCGACAACCAGAACAGCCCGCTCGGCGGCCTCGGCGCGATCCTCGTCATGCTGCTCGCCCCGTTCGCGGCGATGCTGGTGCAGATGGCGATCAGCCGGTCGCGCGAATACGAGGCCGACCGGATCGGCGCCGAGATCTGCGGCCGGCCGCTCTGGCTCGCCTCGGCGCTGGCGAAAC
>JAVKCR010000149.1:0-3073 GCA_040222645.1 Rhodospirillales bacterium | reverse complement strand
CCCTGACGGCGATCAGATATCGCCGAAATCGATATAATCGGTATAGCTGCGTTCCAGGCGCCGTAACAGCTTTGTGCCGGCCTTGACCTCATCGGGGTCGACGAGTTCCCCGACGAAGCGGTTGGCGAGCTGGGTCTGCAGCGTGTTGACGATATCGCAGGCCTGGGTGCCCTGCTCGGTAAGGCTGATGGTGAAGGAGCGCTTGTCGTGCGGCGAGCGGGTCTGGTTGAGATAGCCGAACTCGACCAGCTTCTTGATATTGTAGGAAACGTTCGACCCGAGATAGTAGCCCCGGCTGGTCAGGTCGCGGATGACGATTTCCTCGTCGCCGATATTGGCGAGCAGCATCGCCTGCACGGCATTGATCTCGTTGATGCCGTTCTTGATGAGTTCGGCGCGCACGACGTCAAGCAGGCGGCGATGCAGCCGTTCGATGAGTCGGGTGAGATCGAAATATTCCTTTGTCACGTCCGCGACGTTATCCGCAAGTTCAGGCCGCGACAAGGCTTGCAACCATGAGTCGTTCGAGGCTCGCGAGATGACCGGGAAGAAACGCGCGCAGACGGGAGCGACTCTCATCGCTCCCGCCCCTGACGGAAGTTGCGCGTGGGGTTGGCGTGGCTCGGAGGGTCATGAGCCGCTCACACTTCCGTCAGATTTAGTGTGACCCGTTGGCCGATCTGGAAGCACCCTTGCCGCGGGATTATCCTGATCGAACCGACCGGCGAGTCGTAAGTAT
This sequence comes from Rhodospirillales bacterium, assembly GCA_040222645.1. Taxonomy (GTDB): domain Bacteria; phylum Pseudomonadota; class Alphaproteobacteria; order Rhodospirillales; family HT1-32; genus HT1-32. The sequence goes on along the minus strand of JAVKCR010000149.1, from coordinate 2,334 downwards.
TAATAGCGATTTATATTTCCGTCGTAAACAGTAAATTGGAGAAAATATTAGAGGTATATTTGTTAACAATAATAATAAAATATGCATAAAACTTTATACAAATTCGACTGCGATCTCTGACCGCGACCCCGCGGCGCTCCGATTGGCGCTGCGGTGCCGAGGTAAATGGCACTTCTTTCCTGGGCCGATCCGGTGTCTTCTCATCCTCCCGGAATTTGACTGTCGGAGTTACCCCATGCCGGACGGCACCCAGAACCTCATCGAGAAGCCGAGCGTCTGCACGCTCGATTGCCCGGACACCTGCAGCCTCAGCGTCACGATTGACGATGATCGCATTCTCAAGGTGCGCGGATCGCGGGCCAACCCGGTCACCGAGGGGGCGATCTGCGCCAAGGTATCGGACCTGACGCCGGAATTCGTGCATGGCCCGGCCCGCATCATGACGCCGCTGCGCCGCACCGGTCCGCGCGGGTCGGACGCCTTCGAGCCGATAGGCTGGGACGAGGCGCTCGACATCGCGGTTGCCGGCCTGTCACGGGTGATCGAGCGATATGGCCCCCAGGCCGTGTCGCCTTTCAACTATGCCGGTCCCCACGGCATTCTGGCGCTGGATTCCATGTCGCTGCGCTTCTTCCACAAGCTTGGTGCATCCCGGCTGATCCGCGATTCGCTCTGCGGCGGCGTGCGCGGCCGGGCGAGCGCCTCGGTACTCGGCCGGGTGCCGGGTGCTACCGTCGAGCAGGCGGCGCTGTCCGACCTCGTTGTCGTCTGGGGCAACAACGCCACCTGTTCCAACCTCCACCTGGTGCGCCACATCAATGCGGCGAAGCGGCGGGGGGCGAAACTGGTCACAATCGACCCCCGCCGGGTGAAGATTGCCGACAAGGCGGATATCCACCTGCCGGTGCGGCCGGGCGCGGATGTCGTGCTCGCCTTCGCGCTCGGGGCGGAGATCGAGCGTCTCGGCGGGCTGGACCGGGATTTCATCCGCGACAACGTCGTCGGGGCGGAAGGCTGGCTGGAGCGGGCCCGCGCCTGGACGCCGGAAAAGGCGGAAGCCGCTTCCGGCGTGCCGGCCGACGCCATTCGCGAGGTCGCCCGGCTCTATGTCGCCGCCGAGCGTCCGCTGATCGCCGTCGGCAACGGGCTGGAACGCAACGCCAACGGCGGCTCCGGCATCCGGGCGATCTGCGCGCTCCCGGCGCTGGCCGGCAAGTTCGGCGTGGCTGGGTCCGGGCTTGTGCTGTCGGCGAGCGCCAATTTTCCGCGCACGCCCGACCGGCTGCATCGCACCGACTTCATCCCCGAGGGCACGCGTGTTCTCGACATCGTCGACCTGCCCGGCCACATCCTCGACGACAGCCTCGATCCGCCGCTGCGCGGGTTGGTGATGTATTCGCACAATCCGGTGATCGTGCTGCCGGAACAGGCGCGCACGATCCGGGCGCTCTCGCATCCCGATCTCTTCACCATCGGAATCGAGGTGGCGATGACGGATTCGATGAAATATTGCGACGTGGTGCTGCCGGCCTGCACCAGCTTCGAACATGCCGATATCTACGGCGCCTATGGCCAGAACTACCTGCAGCGCGCCGATGCGGTGATCCCGCCGGTCGGCGAGGCGAAGCCGCTGACCGACATCTTCCGCCTGCTGGCAGCCCGCTTCGGCTTCGACGATCCGGCGTTCAGCGCCAGTGACGAAGACCTGATGGACGAGGCGCTCGACTCCGCCGACCCCCGCATGGGCGGGCGCCGGGCAAGTTCGATCCGGCCGGGTGAAGCTCTCGCCATGCTGCCGGAGGATGGCGAGGCGCCGGTGTTGTTCCGCAACGTCTTTCCGAAGACCCCCAGCGGCAAGGTCGAACTGTTCTCCGATGCGCTGGAGGCGGCAAGCGGGCAGGGGCTGCCGGGCTTCACGCCGGTACCGGGCGCCTATCCGCTGATGCTGATCAGCCCGGCCTCCGACAAGCGGGTGACGTCGACCTTCGGCGGCTGCGCGGCCAATGCCGGCATGCCGGTGCTGGAAATGCATCCCGAGGACGCCGTCGCCCGTGGTCTGACCGATGGCCGCAAGGTCCGGGTGTTCAACGAACTTGGCGAGGTCAATCTCGTGCTGCGCGTCACCACGGGCATCGCGCGGGGCGTGGTCTCCTCCGACAAGGGGGCCTGGATGATGACGTCGGACAATGGCCAGACCATCTCCGCGCTCGCCCCGGCGACACTCGGCGATCTCGCCGGCGCCTGTTTCAACGACGCACGGGTCGAGGAGGCGACGGTCTGAGCCAAGCCGAGCCCCCTACCGTACTTCGGACCACATAACCCCGAGGGGGCAAA
>JAVKCR010000148.1:0-2257 GCA_040222645.1 Rhodospirillales bacterium | reverse complement strand
CTACACCCTGCCCGACTACCGGCCGCGCAAGAACAAGTCGAACCGCTACGGCTACGACGCCGAGGAGCAGGGGCGGCTGACCTATACCGGCATGGGCATGGACATCAACGTCCACGACCAGTGGGCGGTGGAAAGCCCCGGCCCGATACAGGACCGCACGAAGGAACATCTCGGCACCACCGACAAGGCGATCACGCGAAACCGCCGGCGGCTCCGGCTCGCCATCCGTGCGGCGGAAGCGGGGGATGCCGCCGCACTGCCGATGCGCGCCGATCCCGCGGCGGTGGCGCGCATCACCGGCCCGGTCGCCATCGACACCATCGCGCCGACGGACAATTGGGAAGGCTCCTGGGCGGCAAGCGACGCCGCGCGGCGCGGCGCCTGTTCCTGGGCGGGGTGACGACGCGGCCTTCCATTCGGGCAACCGGCCCGACTATGATCGGGGTCAGTTTTTCTCAAGACAAGGATCGGCAGATTGAGCAAGGGTAACGCGGGGCTGGGTTCCGCCGGGTTCGTCGAGCGTCATGGCCTGCGCGATGCGGATGCGGCGGCGCTGGCCGGGGATGTCGTCCGCCAGGCCAGGGTGGAGGGGCTCGAGGTCATCCGGCTGTCCTTCGCCGACCAGCATGGCGTGCTGCACGGCAAGACCATCCCCGTCGACCAGCTGGCGGCGGCGATGCAGAGCGGCGTCTCCATGACCACGACGCTGATCCTCAAGGACACCTCCCACCGCACCGTCTTCCCGGTCTGGAGCCAGGGCGGCGGGCTCGGCGATGCCAACTGGGAGGGTGCCGGCGATTTCATCATGGTGCCGGACCCCGCGACCTTCCGCATCCTGCCCTGGTCGCCGCATTCCGGCTGGATGCTCTGCGACATCCGTTTCTCCACCGGCGGGGCGATCCCGTTCTCGACCCGCGCCATCGGCCAGCGGGCGGCGGCGAAGCTGGCGGATGCCGGTTACGATTACGTGGCCGGCCTCGAGGTCGAGTTCTCGGTCTTCCGGATGCTCGATCCGGCGCTGAAGCCGTCGGACGCGGTGCAGCCGGGCAGGCCGCCTTCTGTGGAACTCCTCGCGCAGGGCTTCCGCTATCTCTCCGAACAGGCCTATGACGAGCTGGAGCCGGTGCTCGACCTGATCCGCCGGGATGTCGAGAAGCTCGGCCTGCCGGTGCGCTCCATCGAGGCGGAATTCGGCCCGAGCCAGTGCGAGTTCACCTTCGCGCCGGCGCCCGGCATCGAACATGCCGACAACATGATCCTGTTCCGTTCGGCGGTGAAGCAGGTCTGCCGCCGCCACGGCTACCACGCCACCTTCATGTGCCGGCCGCGGATCGACAACATCTTCGCCAACGGCTGGCACCTGCACCAGTCGCTGGTCGACCTGGAGACCGGCGCCAACCTCTTCGCACCCGAGACGGCGGACGAGGTCCTGTCCCCGACCGGCCGGGCCTTCGTCGCCGGGCTGCTGGAACGCGGCGCGGAAAGCTGCGTCTTCACCACGCCGACGATCAACGGCTACCGCCGCTACCGGCCGCATGCGCTGGCGCCGGACCGCATCCAGTGGGGTCGCGACAACAAGGGCGCCATGGTGCGCGCCATCGGCGGACCGGGCGATCCCGGCAGCCGGGTCGAGAACCGGGTCGGCGAACCCGCGGCCAACCCCTATCTCTACCTCGCCAGCCAGATGCTGGCCGGCCTCGACGGCATCCGCCGCGGCCTCGCCCCGCCGCCGCCGTCGGACTCGCCCTATGACAGCAGCGCGCCGCGCCTGCCGCAGAACCTGCTGGAAGCCGTCGACGCGCTGGACGCGAGCGACTTCTGGCGCGCCGAGATGGGGGCGGCCTTCGTCGATTACCTCGTCCGCATCAAGAAGTTCGAGATCTCCCGCTACCTCTCGGAAGTCAGCGAGTGGGAACAGCAGGAATATTTCCAGCTGTATTGAGGAAAAAATCAAAAAATGATGTCATCCCGGCGAAAGCCGGGACCTAGTGTAGCCAGGCACTGCCAAAACGTTCTGGGTCCCGGCTTTCGCCGGGATGACATCATTTTATTAATGATTATAGTAGCTTACCCCGCAGCCCCGCGTCCCTCGATCGGCCAGATGTCGACCAGCTTGTCGTCGGAGACCACGTGGAACTCGTCGTAGAGGTTGAGCGTCGGGTCGCAATGCGGCACCACGCATTCGATGAGGGTGTCGAGCGGCAGGGTGCCCGCGGAATCCGCCAGCGTCACCTTACCGAACTCGTCACCGAAGATG
>JAVKCR010000147.1:0-3849 GCA_040222645.1 Rhodospirillales bacterium | reverse complement strand
GCGTAAACCGTCGATCGCCGGGGCCGATGCTTGCACCGACCGCGGCAGGCATGTCATATCAATTGTCCGGCCATTTCCGGCCGAAAATGGATCATCTGAATTGTCCGGTAGTACAGACAAACGCCCTGCCTTTTCCGGTGCGGCCAAGGGGGCGGTGCTCATGATCATCGCCACCCTGTTCCTCGCCACCATGCATACCTCGATCCGGCATGTCGGCAGTCAGGGCGTGCACCCGTTCGAAATCGCCTTCTTCCGCAACCTGTTCGGCATGCTGGCCATCGTGCCCTGGATCATCCAGTCCGGTCTCGGCCCGTTCCGGACCGAGCGGATCGGACTTCATGCCGTGCGGGCGGGGATCAATGTCGTCGCGATGCTGTGCTTCTTCACGGCGCTGACCATAACGCCGGTGACCGAAGTCACCGCGCTGTCCTTCTCGGTGCCGATCTTCGCGACGATCTTCGCGATCTTCATCTTCGGCGAAAAAGTCGGGATCCGACGCTGGTCGGCCATGGTCGTCGGGTTCGGCGGCGTGATCCTGATCCTGCGTCCCGGGTTCGAGGAGATCGGCCTCGGCCAGATGCTGGTGATCTTCGCGTCCGTCGTCTGGTCGGGCGCGCTGATGGTGATCAAGGTGCTCGGCCGTACCGAATCGAGCGTCACCATCACCGCCTACATGTCACTACTGATGACGCCGCTTACCTTCATCCCGGCACTCTTCGTCTGGACCTGGCCGGAACCGGAGCATTACCTCTGGTTCATGCTGATCGGAATCTGCGGCGGCGCCGGCCAGATGCTGACAGTCGAAGCGCTGAAGAGCGCCTCGACCGCGGTCGTCATGCCGTTCGACTTCTTCAAGCTGATCTGGGTTGCTGCAATCGCCTATGTCGCCTTCGGCGAAATCGCGGACCTCTTTACATGGGCCGGCGGTATCATCATCTTCTGTTCGACGGCCTACATCACCTACCGCCAGAGGCGAGACGATGCGTTGGTGGCAACGAAGGCCGATCTGACCTGATCCCGACCCCACTGTCGGAGTGGAGCGAGAGGCATGAACCGGAAACAACGCCGGGCGCAGGCGCGTAGCGGCAGCGTTCGTCCCACAGCGACCACGCCCGGCAGAATACCGGTCGGCGGAGGCACGCTGGCGCATCTCCTGTCGCGCCCCGTCTCCCCGTCGCCGGGCGAGCGCGAACTGCTCGCGCAGGGGATGACGCTCTACCGTGCTGGCAACTACGCGGAAGCGAGCAGAATCTACCGACAGGTACTCGACGGCAATCCGCGGAATGCCGAGGCAAACCACATGACCGGAGTCATCCTGTACTTGAATCGTGACTACAAGTCAGCCACTCAGTTCATTGAAAAAGCAGAACATAATACCACGACTCCTGATCCGAATATTTCGAACAATCTCGGCCTCTCCCTGGTTGCTGAAGGCAATTTCCGGGAAGCCAGGAAGGCGTTTGACCGGGCACTGGCCATAGCGCCGGGCTTTGCCCAGGCGTGGCACAACAAGGCCGCCGCCCTGATCCCGGACGAACGCTACGAGGATGCGGTGGCGGCACTCTCGGAAGCGAACCGGCTGTTGCCCGGCCATGCCGAGACGGAAGCGGCGCTCGGTGACGTACTGATGCGGCTCAACCGGCCGCAGGAGGCGGAACCTCATCTCCGCCGTGCCCTCGAGCTGAATCCCGGCCTCACGGATTGCCATGCCAACCTGGCGGCCCTGCTGATCGGCGAAGTCAGGCTGGATGAAGCGCTGGCCGAACTTGCGCGCATCATCGAGGCCGCGCCCGAGCATGCGAAGGCATGGTACATGCGCGGCAACGCGGAAGCGCTCGGCGGGCGCAACGAATCATCGGCTCGCGCCTTCCAGACCGCCCGCGAGATGCAGGTCAAACGCTTCGAAGCCTCCGGCCTCCGCCGCGAGAAGGTTTATATCCAGCTGTCGCGCCGCTGCAACCTGCGCTGCACCATGTGCGGCCACCATGTCTGGGAATCCAACGAAGGCTTCATGACCATGGAGTTGTTCGCTCATGCGCTCGACGAATGCGCGGCGAACGGCCTGTTCGACATCGTAATCCTGGCGGCCCAGGGCGAACCCTTCCTGCATCCGAAGATCTTCGAGTTCCTCGAATATGCCGTCGGTCGCGGTTTCCATGTCGGCATCGTCTCGAACGGCACGCCTTTCACTAAGGAACGCGCCGAGCGTCTCGCCGGTACCGGCATCGATTTCATGCAGTTCTCCTTCGCCGGATGGGACAAGGAGAGCTACGAGACGACCTATGTCGGCGGCAAGTTCGACCAGGTCACCCGCAATCTCCGCCATATCGCCCAGGCACTGCAGAAAGCGCGCTCTCGCACGCAACTCACGGTAAAGGCCGTCACGGCGACCGATTCAGCAGATTTCGTCCGGCGGACCCAGAAGTTCCTCGACACGCTCGGAGACTTCCGGGTGCTGCCGGTGACCCCGAACAATTTCGGCGGCACCATGCAGATCGGCCGCTATGACGAGGAGCGCGACATCTACAGTTACCGCGACGTGAAGCATTCCTCGCTCTCGGTCTGCAAGATCCTGATGCAGTCCGTCGGCATCTTCTTCGATGGACGCGTCACGGCCTGCGGCTGCTACGATGCCAACGGCCAGCTCGAGATCGGCGACATCACGAAGGAAAGCCTGAAGGATATCATGGAGGGGAAGAAGTTCCGACGTCTCCTGAAAGCCTTCGAGAAGGGTTCCGTCGGCCATGTCCCGCTCTGCAACAAGTGCGACGATCCCTACGGAGCGGCCAACCTGTAGGTGCTTTCGCCAACAAACCTTATGGCGACATTGTCCGCAGAACCTGTGCGATGGCTGACAAAGCCGGACATGTGGGTGAGACGGGCGCATGTCAGACGGATGCAATGCCGGCCTCCCGAGGAATACGCTCCGTTTCATTTCCGACAACATCATGACCGCCGCCGGTATTTCGGGCGTCAATGAAGGCTCCTGCCCGTTCAACCTCAACAAGCATACGGTGGAAGGCAACACCGTCATTCGTCTCTCGACATGGGCCGCTGAAATCCGCGCCGGCCAGATCGACCGCGCCAGTTACCGCGTCTACCAAGTGCAGGACGGCAGCATCAAGGAAGTCGCAAAACTCTAGACCTGACGGTTACTCCGAGTCGATCAACGCGTCGATCGCAGCCTGTGAATTGGGTGGCGTCGCGCCATTGATGATGGCCGCGATCTTTTCCAGCAGCCGCTTTATGATCTTGAGATGATCTTCGACGATGGTGCGAAGATGATCGGTCGTCACCTTCCCCACCTTTGCTTCGATATTGTCGATCGCGCCGTGGATTTCACGATTGACCCGCGACACCAGCTGTTCAAACGGCGTGATGACTTCCAGCGGTGCGTTCTCATAGGCCCAGATCGCAAGGTTCCGGTCCGAAAAGGACGACCTGGCGAAGTGCTCGCAATAGGACGCAGGTTGCCATTCCCGGGCATCCTCGAGGATTTCGGGCATATCCGGGGCCATTTCGAGCATCATGACCACCTCGTTGAAATGATTGAGATAGTCAGTCGCCAGCAGAGACGCCCCGTTGATATTCTTTCCCTCCACCAGGCGTTGGTAGGTCCTGGTGAATCGGATTTCCATCACCTTCATCGGCCAGAATTGCCGCTATTTTCCACACTTTTCAATATCGTACTGTACGTACCGGATTGTGGCCGCGCTACATCCAACTGCCCGCGAGCGTCACGAGCCGTCCACCGATTCCGATCTTGAATCGGGCAATTCCCGGCTCTCGATGCGTGTCGATGCCGCCGAGATCGAGCGAGGTGAAGCCGTCATTCTTGAGAACGAGCAT
>JAVKCR010000146.1:0-3652 GCA_040222645.1 Rhodospirillales bacterium | reverse complement strand
TCGGAAGCCATCGACGACGAGGTCGCCGCCCTGCTCTACAAGTCCGGCTGCCGGAACCTGTCCTACGCGCCGGAAAGCGGGTCGCCCGGCGTGTTGGCCCGGATCAAGAAGAAGGTGAAGACCGACCGGATGCTCGATTCCATCCGCTCGTCGCGGGCGGCCGGGCTGAACCTCAAGGCCAACATCATGCTCGGCTTTCCGGGGGAGACCTGGCGCGAGGTCGGCGAGACCTTCAGGTTCATCGCGCAGATGGCGGTCGCCGGGGTTCATGACCTCTCGATCTGGGGTTTTTCACCCTATCCGGGCACCGAGCTCTACGACCAGATCGCCGGCTCGCGCAGGGTGACGCTGGACGATGATTTCTATGACAGCCTGCGCTCCTACGCGGATGCGTCGCGGACCGTCTCCTACAGCGAGCATATATCCGACAGCCAGCTGAAAACCCTGCGTTTCCTGGGCCAGGCGATGTTCTACATGATCGCCTGGACGGTCCGCCCCTGGCGCCCGTTCGGCATGGTCTGGCGGGTGCTTCACGGCCGCCAGGAAAGCCGGGCCGAGATGGCGCTGATCAACATGCTCCGCAAGCGGAGATTGTTCAGCACGGCGAACCGCTAGTGCGGTACTTGCTTCCCGGCCAAGCCGCTCAATCTACCATACCGTGTGTGACAGCCGTCGCAGACATTCCGGATCCGCAAAACTAGTCTTCCCCGCATGAAACATTCTCCGAACAAGACCGGCGTTGTGGAAGTCTATGCGCCGAAGTCGCCCCTGGCGCCTGTGGTGATGGATTCACCGCATAGCGGCACCGACTATCCCGCCGATTTCGGTTATTCCGTCGGCATGGAACATCTTCGCTACGGCGTCGATTTCGAGATCGATCAGCTCTTCGGGTCGGCGCCGACCTTCGGTGCGTGGCTGGTAGCCGCACGCTTCCCGCGCTCCTACATCGACCCGAACCGGTCCCCGGCCGATCTCGACACAAGGATGATCGACGGTGAATGGCCGGAGAAGACCGAGCCCTCGGTCAAGACCGCCAACGGTCACGGCCTGATCTGGAAGGTTGCCGGACGGTCCAGCCGGCCAATCTACAACCGCCTGCTGAGCGTGTCGGAAGTCCGGAACCGGATCGACAATTACTGGCGACCCTACCGGCAGGTTCTCGCGGATCGCCTCGAGAAGATGACGGCCGATTTCGGCGGCTACTGGCACATCAATTGCCATTCGATGCCGTCACTCTGGCCGCAGGGTTTCGAGGGCGCCGGTACGGCGGTTCCCTACGACGCGATCATCGGCACCCGGGACGGCATGACCTGCAGCCCCGAGGTCGCCCATCATGCCCGCGATCTGCTCGCCGGTCTCGGACTGAACGTTGCCGTCGATGTCGGTTTCAAGGGCGTCGATCTCGTCATCGATCATGGCGATCCGGCGGCAAACCGGCATTCGCTCCAGATCGAGATCAATCGCGGTCTCTACATGGACGAGGCGAACTTCCAGCGCTCGGCCGGGTACGAGCCGCTGCGCGATGCGCTGACCCAGTTCATCGATTCCTTCACGGCCGAAGCCCGTGCCGCCTTCAGGATCCCGGCCCGGCGCTCTAACGGTCTTTTCCATACATTCTGAGGATCGCCTCGCGCGTATCCCAGACCGCATGCGCCAGCAGACGGAAGCTGGTGAGGGCGGCGGCCTGGCCGTCGATACCGTCGACGGCGATGCCGGCGGTCGCATCCCGCACCACGGCGACCTCGAAATTGTGCTCGACCAGTTCCCGGAGATGGCCTTCCAGGCAGAGATTGGCGCACATCCCGGCAAGGATGACATGCTCGATCCGGCGTGAACGCAGTTCCTGAAGCAGTTCCCGGTTGGCCAGGCCGCCCAGCCGGTGACTGCCGGTCACCACGACCTTCTCATCCTCGAGAAACGGCAGCAATTCCGGCATGATGTCGCCATCCTCGCCGGCTCTCGCGGAAGCGCGGACGGCACCGGCCCAGCCGGCAACCCTGCCGACACCGATGCCCGCCGCGCGGTCATGCTCGTGATGGTGCGGACAGACAAAGCGCATCATGCCGGTATGGGCCGCCGCTTCGACCAGCCATTCCAGGTGCTCGACAACCCGGTTCGCCATCACGTTGTCGCCGACAGCCGGCCACAACATCCCGTCGGGGTGCAGGAAGGCGCGTTGCGGATCGACCAGAACCAGCGCGGTTCTCGACAGGTCGAGCGACATGTCCGGCCAGAAAGTCTCGATCACCGCGTCGTCTGCCACGGCTTGCGCCGCGCTATTGCCTGCGGCTGATTCCACCGGGTGGTCGGTCGGATGCAGAAATTCCATTGCCGTCTGGCCCCAACTGCCTGAACTCACGATGGGGCAAGACTAGGCGCGTTCCGCCGCACGCGATGTGAAGCGGTTCACGTCCGGCGGATTTTCATAAAATTGTCAGCGTACCGGGCGGCCGGGGTTGAGATGCCCGCAGGAGCCGCAGGTCCTGAGTTCCTCGCTGCCGTAATATTCGTCGAAGACCGGCGGCATATCGGTCTCGATATCGCGAACCTGCACTTCACGGCGATGGTGCCTCTCGCCGCATTCCTCGCAATACCATTCGAAGGCCTCGGTCATGCCTTCCGGGCGCTGGCGTTCGATGACCATGCCGACACTGCCCGCCGGCCGCTGCGGCGAATGGGGAACATGCGGCGGCAGGAAGAACATCTCTCCCTCGCGGATGGGTATTTCCCGGATTTTACCGTTTTCCACGATGCGCAGCACCATGTCTCCCTCGAGCTGGAAGAAGATCTCCTCGATCGGATCGTCATGGTAGTCGGTCCGCTCGTTCGGACCGCCGATCACCATCACGATGAACTCGCAATCCTTCCAGACCTGGACGTTGCCGACCGGCGGCTTCAGCAGATCCCGATGCTCGTCGATCCAGCCCTTGATATTGAGCGGCGTGAGTTTCGGTGCGCCGGTGGCAGTCATGTCGGTTCCCTCACTGGTTTCTTTCCGTCCCGAGTATGACCTCCGGTGGCAGGCAGCGGCAAGCCGGCGAAACCCCCTCTGGTCCCTCCATAGAAGCAGGAAGGTGTGCAACCAGAGGAGAGGGTCATGGCTCACTGGCTCGACAACGTTACTTTCCATTCCGGCCCCCGGCGTCTGCTGACGGATTTCTGCCTGCTTGCCGACCGGCGCGCCGGCCAGCTCGGTATCCGGTTGACGCTGGAAACCGACTTCGACCGTCTTGCCGCCTTCAACCGGACCCAGTCCGACAATTGGGGGCCGCTGTTTCCGGCATTCTACGGTGCCGAGGAAGCGTTCTGGATCTGCGGCACGGATCTCGACGGCGACATCGTCACCACGGCGGCGACGCGGCTCTACCGGCTGGGCGACGCGCCGATCTCGACGAAATTCGACGATCTCAGCGTGATGTATCCGGAGGGCGGCGCCGACCGTCCCGCGAACGAGAGCTTCGATGGTCTCTGTCTCGCCGCGGACTACATCACCGGCAATGTCGCCATGCACGGCGCCATGTGGAGCCACCCGCGCTATCGCCTGCGGGGTCTGAGCGATTTCATGGTGCGACTGACCTACGTCCTGGCGCTCGGCTGCTGGAACGTCGATTACGCCTTCGGCCTGGCGAAAGTCGCCCTGCCGGAAGCCGTG
>JAVKCR010000145.1:0-6521 GCA_040222645.1 Rhodospirillales bacterium | reverse complement strand
TGGCCGTCGAGCGCCTCAACGACATCCTCGACAAGGAGCCGGAAATCCAGCCGGAAGGCCAATCATCCGAGAAGATCGTCCTGCCGACGATCCGCGGCGACATCCAGTTCCGGGGCGTCGCCTTCCGCTACGAGCCGGACGATCCCGGCAACGTGGTCCAGAACGTCAACCTCAAGATCGAGCCGGGAGAGAAGGTTGCCTTCGTCGGCGCCAGCGGCTGCGGGAAATCGACGCTGATCAAGCTGCTCTACGGATTCTATCCCCTGAGCGGCGGGGATATCCTGGTCGACGGGTTCAAGATATCGGAGGTCTCGATCTCCTCCCTGCGCCGGCAGATCGCCATGATCCCGCAAAGCTCCCTGATCTTCAGCGGCACCGTCCGCGAGAACATCGCCCTGGCGCGGCCCACCGCCACGCTCGACGAGATCCGCGAGGCCAGCCAGGCGGCGGAGGCGCATGATTTCATCATGAAGATGCCCGGCGGCTATGACGCCAGGCTGGCGGAACAGGGCTCGAACCTGTCCGGCGGCCAGCGCCAGCGACTGGCGATCGCGCGGGCCTTCCTGCAACCCTCGGGCATGCTGGTGATGGATGAGGCGACGTCCGCGCTGGATACCGAGACCGAGCGCACGATCATGAACAACATCGCCGCCAGGTATCACGACAAGACGGTGCTGATGATTGCGCACCGGCTGTCGACCATCCGCAATGCCGACAAGATCGTCGTGCTCAACAACGGCATCGTCGCCGAGGTCGGCACCCATGACGAGCTGATCGAGAAGCGCGCCATCTACTACCAGTTGACGGCCCGTCAGCTCAGCGTCGAATGACGCCGTGCTTCAAATGAAAAGGGAGGATGCCATGGCATCCTCCCCTGTCTTCGTCGCCTGTCTCAGGCGAAATGTCAGGCCTTTCGGGCCAGGCTCTTGAACTTCGACGCCATGCGACCGTGGAAGGACGCCTTGGCGAGGTAGGAGCTGCGCTTGCTGCGCCGTGCCTTCGAAGCCTTGGCAGTGGCATTCTTGGAAACTTTCTGGCCCTTATCGCTCGACTTCTTAGCAACCTTGCGCGCCTGGATCTTGCGCTTGGCCATCCGGGCAAACATGGAACGGCGCTTCTTCCAGCTGAAGCCGCCGAGCACGTCGCCCTGGGCTTCGTCACTCAGCGCGGAGGCGCGGGTCGGGAGGTCAACAACGGAAATGCTGATGTCAGCGAATTTGAGTTCGGTCATGGTATGTCTCCTGTGTCATGACATTGGATATTCTGGTTTTTCTTGTTTTTGGACTTGTTCTTGTTTTTGCCATGCCCCCGAATTTTTTCCCGGGCCGGGTGGAGAGCCTCACGTTGCCCCCGTCGATCAGCCAACCTAGTGCGTCATGTCCGATGGCGCATGTGATATTCATCACTTTCGGCTCAGATTTATCTAAAATTGTCGATAATTCCGATCTGGCCCTGCCGTCTTCCCTCTCGATGAGCCGCAGAAGAGCATGAAACCGCGAATTGAAGATCGCGCGCCTCTTCGGTCATGCACCGAAAATCAGCCCTCGGCACAGCGCACATGGTTCGATACACGCTCGGGAAGGGGCAGCCCTTTCTCTCCCCGGCATTGCTGACGTCTCCGAGCCGCCCGCGGCAAACCACCGGTCACGTTCGGTTCCGGGGGCTGTACCGCCGGCAAGAATCCCGTAGACAGCCCGTCACGGCATTGCGCATCATTCCGTCATGGTGGGACGCGCATCAACGCTGCTGATACTTCTGGTACTGGCACAGGCTGTTGCCGGCTTCGCTCCGGCTCAGCAAGCCAGTCGGGTTGTTTTCGGCGTGCTCGCCTTCGACGGCGAACAGGGTGCGCACAGACAGTGGGACCAGACGATTGCTGCCCTGTCCGCTGCCATGCCAGACCACAAATTCGTACTTGTACCTCTCAAGCTCGACGGCGCGAACGCCGCGCTTGAAGCCAATGGACTACACTTCCTGCTCACCAATCCGGGCCATTTCCAGAACCTGATGCTGAGGCATCATCTCGCACCTCTGGTTTCCCTCCGTACCGATGGACCAGGCCAGGCGAAGACCGATAATCGCTACGGCGCCGTGATCTTCGCCCGGAACCAGGAAAGCGCACCCAGGCGGATTGCCGACCTGAAGGGGCTGCGGTTCGGCGCGGTTGCGCCCAATGCCTTCGGCGGTTGGCAGCTTGCCCTGCATACGCTGCGCAAGAACGGACTCGAACCCGAGCGGGATTTCAACGAACTGCGTTTCTTCGGCTTTCCGCAACGTTCGATCGTGCAGGCGGTGCTGAACGGAGAGATCGATGCGGGCACCGTCCGCACCGGCGTGCTGGAATCGATGGTGGCCCGGGGAGAAATCCCCGAAGGTTCCTACCGGGTACTCAACCACCTGAAGGTTCCTGACTTCGATCTCGCGCTTTCGACGGCGCTGGTTCCCGAGTGGCTGGTCGCGGCCACGCGGATGGCGGATGCCGACCTGCGTCGGGAGGTCGCCAGGGCCCTGCTCGATCTGGACCCAGACCATCATGCAAACGCCACCACGTGGCAACCGCCACAAAGCCTCGCGCCGGTCATGGAGATCAAGAGCGCACTTGCCGAGGGTGACAGCGATGCGGCGTCGGCAGGTCTACCGCAGCTTTTGCTCTATGGTGTTGTGGCGATAGCGCTTTCCGCGTTGGTGTCGCTGACGGCCGTCCATTGGTTCAGGCCTGCCACCGGAGTGTCTCCGGCAACGTCCCCGGGGAAAGCACCGGACAGCCGTGAACTATCCGACTGGATGCCGGAATCGCCGCTGACCAGCCGGGAGAATCAGATCCTTGAATTGGTCGAAAACGGCCAGACCACCAAGGAGATTGCCCGGCTGCTGTCTATCTCGCCCAAGACTGTGGAGTACCACAGACACAATCTGATGCAGAAGTTCGATGCCTCCAACATGGCCGATCTGGTTCACAGGTCCAGCCTCTGGCGGCAACCCGGAACGCCGAAAACCGACGTAACCTAGGGTATACCATAGGTACGACCAAAGGATTGCCCGAAGTGTCCTCCTAATCAAATTGCTGGCCTACTTGTCGATGGTCGACACCAGATCGGCCAGGCAAAAAAGCAAATGGGAGACAACGCGGATGAATACCTTCAAGAGGTACATGGCGGCCTTCGCCATCCTTCTCGCCGGCGTCACTGGGATTAGCGTGAACGCCGTCGCGGATGGCTACGGCAAGCAGAAGGTCGTCTACCACATCAACTATGACGGCCAGTCCGGCACCAGCTACAAGTCGGCGCTCGGCAATATACAGAACCACATCAACGCAGTCGGCGCGGAGAACCTGGATATCAAGGTTGTGCTCCACGGTGACGGCCTCGGCCTGCTGAAAAGCGCGAAGACCGACGACGCGCTCAAGACCCGGGTCGGCGGACTGAAGAGCCAGAACGTCAAGTTCAACGTCTGCAACAATACCCTGGTCGGCCGGAAGATCTCCTGGGAGAACGACCTGTACGATACTTGGCAGGAAGACATCGTGCCGTCGGGCGTCGCCGAACTGGCGAAGCTGCAACAGGAAGGCTTCGTGTATATCAAACCCTGACCGGGATTCAGCCGGAGTCCGGGATACCGGTCTCCGGCCACCCCTCGGGTGTCGGCAATACCGAAATGGATTCTGTTACGTCAGAAACCGCGCTGCCCAGGCGTCGTAGGCGGCCTTGCCGGTCGCCTTCGCGATGAGGTCCTTGCCGGCGACGCCCGGAATGTCGGCGGGATGCGTTCCGCTCCGCAGGGCCGCGTAGGTCTGTTCCACCGCCTGGATGGCGGCGGCGATGGCGAGGTGCGGTTGCAGGCAGACCCGGACCCGCATCGAGGCGAGCAGCGCGAGGTCTTCGAGTTCGCTGCCGGGATGGCCGATGATCAGCGGCAGGCTGGTGGCGTCCGAGATCGCCTGCAGATCGGCCGTCGTCTCGATCCCGATGGCGAACAGCGCGTCCACGCCCGCTTCCTCGTAGGCCCGGAGCCGCCGGATCGTGCCCTCGATCCCCTCGATCCCGGGGGCGCTCGTGCGGCCGGCAATCACCAGGCTGGCGTCGCCCCGGGCTTCGACGGCCGCCTTCATGCGGGCGGCGCCTTCCTCGACGGAGGTCAGCCGCATCGCCTCCTGTTGGCCGAAGGCGACCGGCAATTGCGTGTCCTCGATCGACAACGCGGCGACGCCGGCATGTTCCAATTCCTGCACGGTCCGCATCACGCTGAGCGCGTTGCCGAAGCCGTGGTCGGCATCGACCAGCAGCGGGGCAGCACTGGTCCGGCAGATGCGGTGGCATTGCTCGGCGAGTTCGCTCAACGTCATGATGACGAGGTCGGGCGCGCCGAGCACCACGCATGAGGCGACCGAGCCGGCCAGGATCAGGCTCTCGTAGCCGGCCTGGTCCGCCAGCCGCGCGGAGAGCGGATCGAACACCGACCCCGGATGGACGCAATCATCGCCCGCCAGCAGCTTGCGGAAGGCCAGGCGCTTCTCCGCCGCGGTCGGCATGGCCTGCCTCACGCCGCCATCAGCGGGCGGTCGCCCTTCAGCATGATGCGGTGCAGGTAGCGCCGCTTCGACTGGTCGAAATCGAACGTCGCCTGGTGCAGGGCCGAGCGGTTGTCCCAGATCAGCACGTCGCCGGGCAGCCATTTGTGGCTGTACTGGAACGCCGGCTGGTCGCAATGGGCATAGAGGCGGTCGAGCAGCGCGTCGCCCTCCGCCTCGCCGTAGCCCTCGACCGCGTCGCAGCGCATCTGGTTGAAATAGAGGCCGGCGCGGCCGCTCTCCGGATGCTTGCGGACCAGCGGCTGCCAGCAGCCGTCGCTGCCCTGCTTCTCCGCCGCCGTGCGCGAGAGCAGCTTGCGCGGCGCGCGCCGGGAGAGATAGGCGTGGAAGGCGCGCTTGCCTTCGATGGCCTTCTTCAGGTCCGGGTCCAGACCCTCATAGGCCATCTGGAGATTGATGAATTCCGTGTTTCCGCCCACTTCCGGTACCTCGATGGCGTAGAGCACGGTCGCCTTCGGCGGCGCTTCCAGGTTCGAGTGATCGGTGTGCCATGACCCGCCCCGTGCCAGCGGGGTGGTGTCGCCGGTTCGCTTGTCGACGGCCCGGTTGGTCAGTTCCTCGATGACGTCGTAGCCCGGCAGCCGGTAGGTCGCGGTGACCGGCGGCATCGGCTCGCCCAGGTTCTGCACCGCGGCCAGGAACTGATCGGGTTCGTCGAAGCGCTGCCCGCGAAAGCAGAGCACGACATTGTCGACAAAGGCCGCGTTCAGCGCCGCATGCGACGCCGCATCGAGCGGCGCGGCGAGGTCGAGCCCGGTGACTTCGGCGCCGAACCTGGCCCCGGCGATCGGAGAGATTTGCATGACAGGAGCCTCGTGCAGGCTTGAGGGACGGTTTCCGGAACGGCTTTCTGGCGAGCCGTATTGTCCGAACTTAATAGCAGTTCGACGCAGGCGTCAAGGCTCCGCCAGCCGGGCACCGCTCACCCCCTGTTGCACCCGGCAGCCGCGCGGCCTAACGTTTTCCTCGTGGCAAGCCGGGTCGGTTTCCACCGGAAGAGGATCAACGCCACCGATCAGGGAGCCCTGCCATGAGTGACGATACCCCCGGACCTGCATATCTGCACGGTCACGAAGCAGCCCCGGTACGTCACCAACACTGTTCCCGGCAGCATATCCCCCTCGTTCCCACGAAAGTGGGAACCCCGCGAGCCCTTCACCTTGTCCGCCGCAGAGGCCCCCACTTTCGTGAGGGCGAGGAAGTCGGCACAAGGCCCGGTATGCCACGCCGGGCCCCTCATCCGTCGAAAGGAAACGGCCATGTGGCCCGATAACAGGATTCGCGATCTCTTCTCCATCGATCACCCGATCATCCAGGCGCCCATGGCCGGCTCCAGCGGGCTGGAGATGGCGCTGGCCGTCAGCGCGGGCGGCGGGCTCGGGTCGCTGGCCTGCGCGGCGCTGGATGCCGGCGGCCTGCGGGATTTGCTCACCGCGGCAAAGGCCCGCACGGACAGGCCGCTGAACGTGAACTTCTTCACCCATGAAGTGGCGGACGATGACGGCGACCGCGATGCCGCCTGGATGGGCCGCCTCTCCGCCTATTACGAGGAACTCGGGCTCGAACTCCCGGCCTCGCTGCATGCCGGTCCCGTCCGGCCCTTCGACGAAGCGCGCTGCGCCATCGTGGAGGAATTCGCGCCGGCCGTGGTCAGCTTCCATTTCGGACTGCCGGAAGCCTCGCTGGTTGCACGGCTCAAGGCCGCCGGCTGCCGGATCATCAGTTCGGCAACCACAATCGCCGAGGCACGCTGGCTTGCCGCGAACGGCTGCGACGCCATCATCGCCCAGGGCTTCGAGGCCGGCGGCCACCGGGGCATGTTCCTGTCCGACAGCCTCTCCGGCCAGATGGGCACGTTCTCGCTGGTGCCGCAGGTGGCCGACGCCGTCGATCTGCCGGTCATCGCCGCCGGCGGGATCGCCGACGCGCGCGG
>JAVKCR010000144.1:0-5746 GCA_040222645.1 Rhodospirillales bacterium | reverse complement strand
GGGCGGAGGGGGAGCAATTAATTCAAATGGGAGCAGAAACGTCATGACCGGAATAACCGAACAGCTTGCCGGCTTCGTCGCCGGTCTCGATTACGACAAGATTCCCCCGGAAGTCGCAGAACGCGCGAAACTGCTGATCCTCGACACCGTCGGGATCTCGGTCCGCGCCCGCCACGATGCGGAATTGACGGAAGCCATGATGCAGGCCATCGAGGCGCTGGAACTCGACGGCGGCACCTGCGGCGTGCTCGGCGATGCCGCCACCTACACCGCCGCCGGGGCGGCCTTCGCCAACGGGTCGCTCGCCCATTCCCTCGATTTCGACGACACCCACGCCCCGGCATCGCTGCACGCCTCGGCCCCCGTGCTGCCGGCGGTGCTGGCCGCGGCCGAGAAGGTCGGTGCGTCGGGCAAGGACATCATCGCCGGCACGGTCGCCGGCTACGAGGTGATCTGCCGGCTCTCCATGGCGCTCAACCCCTCGGCCCATTACGAGCGCGGCTTCCATCCGACCGCCACCTGCGGCGCCATGGCGGCGGCGGCGGCGGCGGCCAGGGTGATGAAGCTCGACGCGGCGGCGGTGGCGAACGCCTTCGGCATCGCGCTGAATTCGGCATCGGGGACCATGCAGTACCTGGAGAACGGCGGCTGGACCAAGCGGTCCCAGATCGGCAATGCGGCGATGGTCGGCCTGATGGCGGCGATCATGTCCGGCAAGGGCTATGTCGGCGCGGCGAAGGCCATCGAGGGCAAGCGCGGCTTCCTGCACAATTTCGCCCCCGATCCCGACGGCGCGAAGGTCGTCGCCGGGCTCGGCGAGAAGTGGGAGACGATGGCGATCGCCGTGAAGCCCTACCCGGCCTGCCGCGCGACCCATGCCGGCGCGGACGCGGCGATCGCGTTGCGCCACAAGCACAACATCGACCCGGACCGCATCAAGTCGGTGAAGGTCGGGTTGTTCCAGACCGGCATCAACCTCGTCGGCACGCCGCTGGAGCAGAAGCAGAACCCGAAGAGCGTCGTCGACGGCCAGTTCTCCATGCCCTTCGTCGCCGCCGTGGTGCTGCGCGAGGGCGCCATGGGCTGGGACGATTACGCCACCCACCTGACCGACCCCGCCACGCTCGCGCTGACCCGCAAGGTCGAGGTCTTCAACGATCCGGAAACCGAGAAGTTCTACCCGGACTGCCTGCCGGCATCGGTCTCGATCGAACTGGAGGACGGCACCGTGGTCTCGGAGTTCGTCCAGTACCCGAAGGGCGAACCTGAGAACTTCGTCACCGATGCCGAACTGCGCTCCAAGTTCGCGGCACTGGTGCGCCCCTATCTCGGCCAGGACGGCGAGGGCCGCCTGTTCGACGCGGTGATGTCGCTCGAGAACGGCAGTGCCGCCAACCTGATCGCCGCCGCCCGTCCGGCGGCCAACTGACTGCCACCAGAGGAAACACGATGGTCTATGGAATGAAGCAAGTCGGTCCGAACCGCTACCGCGAGGACCTGGGCCGCTATTACGACGAGTTCGAGGTCGGCGACATCTACGAGCACCGGCCGGGCCGCACGATCACGGAGACGGACAATGTCTGGTTCACCATGCTGACCGGCAACACCCATCCCGTCCATTTCGACTACGAGTACGCGAAGAATTCCGAGTTCGGCCAGCCGCTGGTCAATTCGGCCCTGACGCTCTCCATCGTCGCGGGCATGAGCGTCTCGGACACCAGCCAGAAGGCCATCGCCAATCTCGGCTGGGAAGAGATCAGGCTGACCGCGCCGGTGTTCCACGGCGACACCATCTACGCCGAGAGCGAGGTGCTGGCGAAGCGGGAATCCAAGTCCCGCCCCGGGCAGGGGATCGTCACCGTCGAGACAAGGGGTCGCAAGGCCGACGGCACCCAGTTCATGTCCTACAAGCGATCCTTCCTGATCGCCAAGAAGGGCCATGGCGACGTCGACAAGGCGGAGTACTGAGCATGAGCCACGACGCCGAACAGGAGAACATGATTCTAGAGAGCATCGACCGTTTCCTCGAACGGGACGTCGCGCCCTACGTGCATGACCTGGAAGCCAAGGATATCTGGCCGGAGGAAATCGTCGGCAAGATGGCCGAACTCGGCCTGTTCGGCGCCATCATCGACGAGGAATATGGCGGGCTCGGGCTGTCCTGCTCGACCTACGCGAAGATCGTCGAGCGGATTTCGACGGTCTGGATGTCGCTCACCGGCATTTTCAACTCGCACCTGATCATGGCCGCCGCCGTGCAGCGCTCCGGTACCGAGGAACAGAAGCGGAAATGGCTGCCGAGATTCGCCTCCGGCGAACTGCGCGGCGGCATCGCGCTCACCGAGCCGAACACCGGCACCGACCTGCAGGCGATCCGCACCAAGGCGCATCGCGACGGCGACCACTACGTCGTAAACGGCGGCAAGACCTGGATATCGAACGGCATCAAGGCGCACCTGCTCGCCGTCATGGTGAAGACCGATCCGGACGCCGAGCCGCGCCACAGGGGCATCTCCTTCATCCTGATCGAGAAGGGCGAGGGCTTCACCGTCTCGCGCAAGCTCGAGAAACTCGGCTACAAGGGCATCGATTCCGCGGAGCTGATCTTCGACAATTGCCGGGTACCGGCGGAGAACCTGATCGGCGGTGTCGAGGGGCAGGGGTTCAAGCATGTCATGCAGGGGCTCGAACTCGGACGCATCAACGTTGCCTCGCGCGGCGTCGGCGTGGCCCAGGCGGCGCTCGACGAAGCGGTGAAATACTCACAGCAGCGCGAGACCTTCGGCAAGCCGATCCATCAGCACCAGGCGATCCAGCTCCACCTCGCCGACATGGCGACGCGGACGGAAGCGGCGCGTCTCCTCGTTCAGAGCGCGGCGACGGCCTATGACCGCGGCGAGCGCTGCGATATGGAGGCCGGCATGGCCAAGCTGTTCGCGACCGAAGCCGCCGTCGAGAACTCGCTGACCTCGATGCGGGTGCATGGCGGCTACGGCTATTCCAAGGAATTCACCGTGGAACGGCTCTACCGCGACGCCCCGCTGCTGACCATCGGCGAGGGCACCAACGAGCTGCAGCGCATCATCATCGCGCGGCAGCTGATCGAAAGGAACCCCATCTGATGCGCCCGTTGACAGGCGTACGCGTACTTTCCGTCGAGCAGTACGGGGCCGGTCCCTTCGGCACCCAGTACATGTCCGACATGGGCGCGGAAGTGATCAAGATCGAGAACCCGACGGATGGCGGCGACATGTCGCGCGCCGTCGGTCCGTACTTCATCGACGGGGCGGAGGATTCGACCTCGGCCAGCCTGTTCTACCAGTCCTTCAACCGGAACAAGCGGTCGCTTACCCTCAATCTCGGCACCGACGAGGGCAAGGCGATCTTCCGCAAGCTGGTGGCGAAGGCGGACGGCGTCTGCTCCAACATGCGGGGCGACGTGCCGGAGAAGCTTGGCCTGACCTACAGGCATCTCGGCGATTCCAACCCGAAGATCGTCTGCGCCCATCTCAGCGCCTACGGGCGTACGGGCTCGCGGGCGGCCTGGCCGGGCTACGACTACCTGATGCAGGCGGAGGCCGGCTATTTCTCGCTGACGGGTGAGCCGGGTACGGCGCCGGCGCGGTTCGGCCAGTCGGTCGTCGACATGATGACCGGTCTCGGCCTGTCCTACGCCTTTCTCTGCGGCCTGATCCAGGCGCGGACCACCGGAATCGGGCGCGACATCGATGTCAGTCTCTACGATTTCGCGCATTACCATCTCAGCTATCTCGGCCAGTGGTATCTCAGCCACGGCCATGTCCAGGGCCGCGAGGAACGCTCCGCCCACCCGTCGCTGACGCCCTGCGCGCTCTACAGGACCGGCGACGGCTGGATCTACCTGATGTGCAACAAGGAGAAGTTCTGGCCGATCCTCTGCGAGAAGGTCGGCCGGCCGGAAGCCGCCACCGACCCGCGCTTCCTCCGCTTCGCCGACCGTCTGAAGAACCGCAAGCTGGTGCAGGACCTCCTCGACGAGGCATTGCAGGCGAAAACCACCTCGGAGTGGATCGAGGTTTTCGCGGGTAGCGTGCCGGCGGCCCCGTTGATGGACGTGAAGGAGGCGATCGAGAATCCCTTCGCCACTGAGCGCGGCCGGGTAGAGACGATCAGGCACCAGTCCGGCATCGATTTCCGCCTGCTGACCACCCCGATCACCCTGACCGGCGACGAGGCGGAGGAGAATCGGCCGGGACCGGAACTCGGTGATTCGACGGAGGACCTGCTGGCCGAGATCGGCATCGAGGGTGATGAGGTTGCCGCCCTGAAGGAGCGGGGGATCGTCTGATGGCGGACATGGCGGTCAGCTTTGCCCCGGCCCGGCCGCGCTACGCTTTGCTCGCCGAGCGGCTGATGCAGGACATCGCCAACGAGATCTATCCTGTCGGCGCCCAGTTGCCGACGGAAGCGGAACTCTGCAACCAGTATAATGTCAGCCGCCACACGGTGCGCGAGGCGATCCGTCGGGTACAGGATCTCGGCCTCGTCGCCAGCCGGCAGGGCGTGGGCACCCGCGTCATCGCCAGCGCGCCGACCCGGCAATATTCCCAGAGCATCGGCTCGATCGACGAGTTGCTGCAATATGCCGTCGACACCCGCATCACCGGCATCGGGCTCGAGGATATCGAGGCCAGCGAGGACCTGGCGGAAGAGATCGGCTGCAAGCCCGGCCAGAAGTTCCTGAAGATTTCCGGCCTGCGCGAGACCGTCGCCGATCCGGAAGCCCCGCCCATCGGCTGGACCGAGATCTACATCAACGGCGCCTTCTCCGGCATCCGCGACAAGGTCGGCGAACATGTCGGCGCGATCTCGGACCTCGTGCATCAGCGCTACGGCTACCGGGCGGAGGAGATCCGCCAGGACATCGCCGCCTGCGCGCTGCGCAAGGTGGAGGCGGACCGGCTGGAGGCGCCGCGCGGCAGCCCGGCGCTGCGTATTCGGCGCTGGTACCATGCGCCGGACGGCGAATTGCTGGAATATTCGGTCTCGCTGCATCCGGCGGGCCGCTTCAGTTTCGTCTCGCGCATGCGCCGCGATTCGGGGGGCTGAACCCCATGCGCGACCTGTTTGCCCTGCGCACGGTTGGTCTGACCGGCGCCTCGCTCGCCGTGCAGGCGACCATCACCATGGCATCCCTGACCTTCGCCATGCTTGCGGCCGACCCCCGTTCCGGCTTCGATGTGAGCCGTTCCATTGTCGGGCTTTATACGTCCTCGGTCTATTTCGGGGCGGCGACCGGGGCGATGTTCGCCGGTGGTTTCGTGGCGCGCTACGGGCCTATACGGATCAGCCAGTTCTCGCTGTTGTCCGCCTTTGTCGGCCTTGTCGCATTAAGCTTCGGATCGATCTGGCTGGCGCTGATCTTTGCCGTCTTCATCGGCCTCGGCTACGGCCCGGCGAACCCGGCGGCTTCCGAACTGCTCGGGCGTCACACGCCGAAGCAATACCGGCCGCTGATCTTCTCGTTCAAGCAGACGGGGGTGCCGATCGGCGCAGGCGCGGCCGGTTTCGCAGTGCCCTTCCTGCTTGGCTACATGGACGGGCAATCGAGCATACTTGCCATCGCGTCGCTCTCTGCCGTGCTGATCTTTGCCTTCCAGCCCTGGCGGGAGCGTTTCGATGGCAAGTATGCTCGATTGCCCGTCCATGTAGCCAAGCAGGAAGGGCACTGCGAAACCGGCCGCGCCTGCGCCGATCGGCACCCCCG
>JAVKCR010000143.1:0-10455 GCA_040222645.1 Rhodospirillales bacterium | reverse complement strand
CTCTGTATGGAACTCGCGCCGCGTATGCCATCTTGGCCAGCAGCCCGAACGGACTGCACAAAACAGGCCGGACATATGGATGCAAGCGATCCGATTTCACCCGGTTCAACCTCTTGCAAGCAGGGGGCCGTCCACATATGGATTCTGCGCCTGTTCGAGGCGGTCCGCCAGCCGAACCGCTTCACGGTCTCGTCGCTCGAGATGATTCTCACCGAGCCGCAGATGGAGATCTGGCACGAGACCAAGGACCGGGTGATCCGCGATCTCGACCTCAAGCGCCACCGCGCCAGCAACGACGCCCTGATCATCCAGCAGACCTGGGTGCGGACGCGGGAAGAGGAGAAGTAGAGGGAGAAAAGGTGGCGGGCAGGGAGGGATTCGAACCCTCGATGGAGTTTTTGACCCCATACTCCCTTAGCAGGGGAGCGCCTTCAGCCGCTCGGCCACCTGCCCGGATGCCGTAGCGTTCGGGGACGCCGACGGGAAAGCCGTTGTATGGGGCGCTTCCGCGCCTGTCAACGCCGGAGCCGGGCTTGCCCGCCGACCGGCCTTCAGGCCGTGACCCGCGATTGTTCGGAGATGCCGTTCGGTTTGCGCCAGTAGAGGATAACGCGGGTTCCCTTGCCCGGCTGGCTTTCCACCACGAAGCGACCGCCGTTGATTTCGAGCAGCCGCTTGATGATGGTGTAGCCGAGGCCGCTTCCCGTCAGGTGAGAGGAATTCTCCGCCCGGACATAGGAGTTGCGAACCTGCGGGAAGGGCTGGCCCAGGTCGCTGACCAGCGCTTGCGGCATGCCGACGCCATTGTCGTCGACATAGAGGCCGGTTTCCCCCGCCAATGCGGTCTCCATCATTCCGATCCGGATGTCGGATCCCTTTCCCGAATGGATGATGGCATTGGCAATGACGTTCATCATCACCTGGTTGAAGCATTGTTCATCGGCAAGAATTTCGACCGGCCGACCGGCGAGGTGAGAATGCAGTTTCGCGCCGTGTTTTTCCGCCATTGCCTGCAGCGTGCGAACCAGGCCCTCGATGCCGGGGACCGCGTCGAAGGCAGCGAGGGAGACCGACCGTCCGCCGGATTCGATCGCCGACAGGTTCAGGATGTCGTTTACCAGCGACAGCTGGTGCCGGCCGCTGGCGAGGATGTCCGCGAGGTATTCTTTCAGTTTCCCGTCGTCCGACCGCATCTCGTCGACGGAGAGCAGGATTTCCGACATGCCGATGACCGCGTTCAGCGGCGTGCGCAGCTCGTGGCTCATATGCGAGATGAACTCGGACTTGGCCCGGCTCGCCTGCTCCGCCGCCATGTGGGCCTTCTCCAGCGCGATCGCATTCCGCTTGCGCTCGGTGATATCCCACAAGGCGCCGATATGCAGCCGGCGCTGCCCTTCTACCACCTCGGAAAACACGGCCTCGAGAAAGATGGTCTC
Source organism: Rhodospirillales bacterium (assembly GCA_040222645.1). Lineage (GTDB taxonomy): Bacteria > Pseudomonadota > Alphaproteobacteria > Rhodospirillales > HT1-32 > HT1-32. The sequence continues at coordinate 9,019 of JAVKCR010000143.1, read as the reverse complement.
GCCTTTCTTGTGATTGCCGACGAACTCGAAACGGTCGCCTTCCGTCGAATGATCCTCGGTTGATCCCTGCAGATAGCGGTACATGCCGTTGCCGGTGGGCGATTCGACGTCGCTGGCCATCAGGACCGAGACATGCTTGCCGAGGACGTCTGTTTCAGAATAGCCGAAAATGCGTTCGGCGGCGCGGTTCATGGATTCGATCCGTCCCTGGTCATCGAGGGTGAGCAGCGCTTCGGCGATATTGTCCATCACCAGGTTCAGGCGGCGGGATTGCTGTTCGAGCAGTTCCTGGGTCTCGCGGATCTTGGTGATGTCGGTGCGCAGAAAGACCGTGCCGCCGTTCGACGTCTTGCGCTGGCGGATGGTCGACCAGGTGCCGCCCCGGGTTTCCAGCGAGATCGGCTGTTCATGGTCGCGGGCCTGCCGGAGACGGTCCGATGCGCCCTGTGAATCCCGGCGGCGGATATTGTGGGTCAGTTTCTCGGCGACATGCTTGCGCAGGATGTCGCGGTAGGTAATGCCGCGTTCCACCTGGGCTGCCGAGAGCCCGTAGACTTCCCGGAACTGGCTGTTGCAGAGCACGAGATTTTCATCCGTGTCGAACAGGGCCAGGCTGCCCTGCATCGTCTCGAGCGCCTCCCGGAGACGCATGTCGACCTCCTCGGCATGCAGCGCCGCAGACTTGCGCAGCGTGATCTCCTCCGACAGCCGGCGGTCGAACAGGATCGCGGCGATGCCGGCGAGCAGGATGATGATGGCGGCGATGGTGGTGATGCTGGCGAGAAGATCCGGGTCGATGCCATTCAGGTCTCCGCCGATAAAGCCTGAATAGCAGAGCGTGGAACTCATCGCCGTGTAATGCATGCCGGCGACGGCCGCGCCGACGATGATGGCGGCGCCGAGCCGCCACAGGCTGCGGTTCGTGCCCCGGGCCTTGACCTGGCGCCGGGCGCCCCAGAGCGCGGCGATGGCGAGCAGGACGGCGACAAGCACGGAGGCTGCAAAGAGCAGCGGGTCGTAACGGACGATGCCGTCGATCTCCATGGCCGCCATGCCGGAATAATGCATGGCGCCGATGCCGCCGCCGAAGATCACCCCGCCGGCGAACAGCCGCTTGTACGAGACCTCGGGCCGCGCCACGAGATGCAGGCTGATGGCGCTTGCGGCGATTGCCGGCATGACGGAAAGGGTCGTCATGACGGGCTCGTATATCACCGGGATCGGCAGCCGGTAGGCGACCATGCCGACGAAATGCATCGCCCAGATTCCGACACCCATGATGATGGCGCCGACGGCGGTCCAGATCATCCGGTTGGTATCGGCAAGCCCTTCCGCCAGCCGGCCGGCAAGCGAGATGAAGACAAGCCCCGCCAGCATCGCGATGAAGAAGGAAACGCCGACCAGCACCGGACTCCAGGTCGGTGACATGGCGGCTTCGACATCGAGGCCGATCGCGAAATAGCTCTTCAGAAGGTCGTACACTAGCCTTCCTCTGGACTTCGCACCGTTTCCGTCGGTGGCGAATTCCAACTGATTTACCTGGCGCCGGAACCGCCCTGGCCGCCTGGTGCGGACTGGCCGGCAGGTGCGTCGATATTCTCCCCCCTCCCCGTACTCCCTGACGCCGGAAATTACTGGTTGGCGGACCCCCGGGAGCAATCTAGTCAGGCGGGAAATCGGACGCCATACGGAACAACCCGTATCGCCGACAAGGTCAGCAGATTGGTTTTATTCGGGGAACACTTGCGGCGGTTCAGCGCGTCATCCCGATAGCGTCGCTCTCGGTCCCGCCGGTCAGGCGCACCAGTTCGGCTACGCTGACGGGGAAGACGCAATGCGGGTGGCCTGCCGCCGCGTAGACGGTCTCGAAGCGCCGGAGCGAGGCATCGATGGCGATCGGCAACCGGGTCGCCTGACCGACCGGGGCGACCCCGCCGATGGCGAAGCCGGTCGCCTCGCGGACGAGGTCGGCATCCGCCCGCTTGCACGTGCCATCAAGGCCCAGCACGGTGGGGAGGGTGCTCGTGTCGCATTGCCGGTCGCCGGCGATCAGCGCCATGACGGCGTGTCCGTTGACGGCGAAAACCAGCGACTTGACGATGGCGCCGAGTTCGCAGCCGATGGAATCTGCGGCATCCTGGGCGCTCCGCGCGGTCTCCGCCAGCTCGATCACCCGGTCTTCCAGTCCGGCGGAGACGAGCGCGTTGCGAACCCGCCGGACGGAGGCGTTCTCCAGCCGGCTCATGGCTCAGCCGCTGATCTTCTTGTCGAGCAGTTCGTTGACGAGGCCGGGGTTCGCCTTGCCCTGGCTCGCCTTCATGATCTGGCCGACGAACCAGCCCTTGAGCTTGTCCTTGCCGGAGCGGATCTCGGCGACCTTGTCCGGGTTGGCGGCGATCACCTCGTCCACCAGCGCTTCGATGGCCCCGGTGTCGGTGACCTGCTTCAGGCCCTTTTCCTCGACGATTCGTGCCGGGTCCGGATCGCCGCCGTCCTCGATCATGATGTCAAAGACGTTCTTGGCGATCTTGCCGGAAATCACGTCCGACGAGATCAGGTCGAGCAGCTTGCCGAGCATCGGCGCCGAGACCGGGCTTTCCGATATGGAGAGGCCCGCCTTGTTCAGCGCGCCGAACAGGTTGCCGGTGACCCAGTTCGCCGCCTGCTTGCCGTCACGGCCGGCGGCCGCCGCCTCGAAATAGTCCGCGACCTCGCGTTCGGCGACCAGCACATGGGCGTCATAGGCCGACAGGCCGAGGTCGGACATGAAGCGCGCCGCCTTCTCGTCCGGCAGTTCCGGCAGGTTGGCCGCGATCTCGTCCACCCAGGCCTGCTCGAATTCCAGCGGCAGCAGGTCGGGGTCGGGGAAGTAGCGGTAATCATGCGCCATTTCCTTCGAGCGCATCGGCCGGGTCTCGCCCTTGTTGGGGTCGAACAGGCGGGTCTCCTGGATAACCTCGCCACCGCTTTCCCAGACATCGATCTGGCGTTCGGCCTCGATCTCGATCGCCTGCATGACGAAGCGTACCGAGTTGACGTTCTTGATCTCGCAGCGCGTGTTGAGCACGTCCTCGCCCGGCCGCCTGACCGACACGTTGACGTCGGCGCGCATGGAGCCTTCCTCCATGTTGCCGTCGCAGGTGCCGAGATAGCGCAGGATCGAGCGCATCTTGCGCAGATAGGCGCCGGCTTCCTCGGGCGAGCGCATGTCCGGCTTCGAGACGATCTCCATCAGCGCGACGCCGGCCCGGTTGAGGTCGATGGCGGATTGCGTCGGGTGCAGGTCGTGGATCGACTTGCCGGCGTCCTGTTCGAGATGCAGGCGCTCGATGCCGACCTCGCGGGACGAGCCGTCCTCGAAATCGAGCTTGATGGTGCCTTCGCCGACGATCGGCTGCTTGAACTGGCTGATCTGGTAGCCGAAGGGCAGGTCGGCATAGAAATAGTTCTTCCGGTCGAACACCGAGTAGGTGTTGATCTGGGCCTTCAGGCCGAGCCCGGTGCGGATCGCCTGCTCGACGCATTTGCGGTTGATAACCGGCAGCATGCCGGGCATCGCGGCATCGACCAGCGAGACATGGCTGTTCTGCGCCGCTCCGAACCCGGTCGACGAGCCGGAGAACAGCTTGGCGTTGGAGATGACCTGGGCATGGACCTCCAGCCCGATGACCACTTCCCAGTCGCCGGTCTCGCCCTGGATGATGTAATCGGCCATCTCGTCAGTCCTCCAGCCAGGACGGTTTCGCGGTGAAGGCTGCTGCCTCTTCCAGCACCCCGCCGACGCGGAACAGGGTCTCCTCGTCGAAGGGCCGGCCGAGCAGCTGCAGCCCGAGCGGCAGGCCGTCGGCGGAAAGCCCCGCCGGCACCGACATGCCGGGATTGCCGGCGAGGTTCGCCGGCACCGTGAAGACGTCGTTGAGGAACATCTTGATCGGGTCGTCCATCCGCTCGCCCATGCCGAAGGCGGCGTTCGGCGCGGTCGGCGTCAGGATGGAATCGACCTTGGCGAAGGCCGCGTCGAAATCGCGGGCGATTAGCGCGCGGACCTTCTGCGCCTTGATGTAATAGGCGTCGTAATAGCCGGCCGAGAGCACGTAGGTGCCGATCAGCACCCGGCGCTGCACCTCGTCGCCGAAGCCCGCGGCGCGGGTCTTCGCGTACATCTCGTCGAGGCTCTCGCCCTCGACCCGGAGCCCGTAGCGCACCCCGTCATAGCGCGCGAGGTTGGACGAGGCCTCCGCCGGCGCCACGATGTAGTAGGCGGGCAGGGCGTATTTCGTATGCGGCAGCGAGATGTCGACGCATTCCGCGCCGGCATCGGTCAGCCACTGGCGGCCTTGCGCCCAGAGCTTCGCGATCTCGTCGGGCATGCCGTCGAGGGTGTATTCCTTCGGGATGCCGATCTTCAACCCGCGGATATCGCCGGTCATCGCCGCCTCGAAATCCGGGATCGCGCGCTCGTCGGAGGTCGCGTCCTTCGGGTCGTGGCCGGCCATGGCGCGCAGCATGATCGCGGCATCGCGCACGGTCCGGGTCATCGGGCCGGCCTGGTCGAGCGACGAGGCGAAGGCCACCGTGCCCCAGCGCGAGCAGCGGCCGTAGGTCGGCTTGATGCCGACGATGCCGCAGAACGAGGCCGGTTGGCGGATCGAGCCGCCGGTATCCGTACCCGTCGCCCCGAGCGCCGCGTGGGACGCCACCGCCGAGGCCGAGCCGCCGGACGATCCGCCCGGCACGAGGTCGCGGTCGTCGACCTTCCACGGATTGCGCACACCGCCGTAATGGCTGGTCATGTTCGACGAGCCCATGGCGAACTCGTCGAGGTTGGTCTTGCCCATCATCACCCCGCCATGCTTCCAGAGATTGGCGGTGACGGTGGATTCGTAGGTCGGTTTGAAGCCGTCGAGGATGTGCGAGGCCGCTGTGGTCAGCACGCCCCTGGTGCAGAACAAATCCTTGATGGCGAGCGGAATGCCCTCGACGAGGCCGACCTCACCCTGTTCACGCCGCGCATCGGAGGCTTTCGCGTCGTCGCGGGCGCGTTCGAAGGTCTCGGTGATGAAGATGTTGAGGTCGCGCGCCTTCTCGGCCTGCGAGATGTAGGCGTCGGTCAGTTCGAGCGAGGTGAACTGGCCGTTGGCCATGGCGTCGCGGGCGCCCGCGAGGGAAAGATCGAGAATATCGGTCATCACTCGACCACCTTCGGCACGAGATAGAAGCCGTCACGCGATTCCGGCGCGTTGGCGGTCACGTCGGCCTGGATCTCGCCGTCAGTCACCACGTCGTCGCGCATCGGCATCTTGCGGTTGCCGACCCGGGTCATCGGCTCGACGTTGTCGGTATCGACCTCGCTGAGCTGCTCCACCCAGGCGATGATTCCATCGAGTTCGCCTGCCAGCGCATCGAGGCGCTCGTCCGGCACGTCGATACGCGCCAGGAAGGCGATTCTGCTCACGGTTTCCCTGTCCAGCGACATTGCTTACCACTCTGTTTGCGGGAGTTCTCCCGACCGCCGCCGGGAAGCCGCGGAAACTATCACCGGGTCCTGGCCTGCGCAAGGTTGCGGGCGCCTGTCCGCCCGGTCAGTCTGGCCGGATTCCGCGGTGAAAAGGGACACGGTACATGGAAGCGGCGATCCGGAACCTGGAAGCGGCGGACGAGACCGCCTGGCGCGGCCTCTGGGCCGGCTATCTCGGCTTCTACGAGGCGGAAGTGGGCGACGAGGTGACGGCGGCCACCTGGGAGCGGCTGCTCGACCCCGCCGGCCAGATGTTCGGCCGCGCGCTGGAGGTGGATGGCCGGCTCGCGGGCTTCACCATTTCCGTGCTGCATCGCGGTTCCTGGACCCTCGGCCTGCAATGCTATCTCGAGGATCTCTATATCGACCCGGAATTCCGGGGCATGGGGCTCGGCCGGGCGCTGGTCGACGACCTGCTGGACCTGGCGGGGGAATGCGGTTGGGACCGGCTCTACTGGCATACCCGCGCCGGCAACGAGATCGCGCGGAAACTGTATGACAGCTACGCGGAGGCCGACGACTACGTCCGCTACCGGATCTCGCTCGGCTGAGCGCCGGACGCGTTTGAGGCATCTGCCTCCACCGTCACCTTTTCCGTCAGGCCGAAATCGTGGAGGATGACGTAGAAGGCGGGGACCACGAAGAGGATCGAGAGCGTCGTCGCCATCAGCCCGAAGGCGAGGCTGGCGACCAGCGGGATCAGCACCTGCGCCTGCAGGCTGGTCTCCGACAGGATCGGCAGCAGCCCGATCACGGTGGTCAGCGAGGTCAGGAAGATCGCGCGGAAGCGCAATCGCGCCGCTTCCGCCGCGGCGTCCTCGGCGCTGGCGCCCGCCTTCCGGGCGTCCTTCAGGAACATCACCAGCAGGATCGAATCGTTGACCACGATGCCGGCGAGCGAGACCAGTCCCAGCATCGACGGCATGGTGAAATCGAGCCCGAGCAGGATATGGCCGGCGACCGCGCCGACCAGGCTGAGCGGGATGATCGCCATCACCACCACCGGTTCGACATAGGAGCGGAACTGGAAGGACAGCAGCAGGAAGACGAGGAACAGGCCGATCATGAAGCCGCGCACCATCGAGCCCTGGGTCTTCTGCCCTTCGTTCTTCTGTCCCTCGACCGCAACCGAAATGCCGGGATAGCGTTTTTCCAGGTCCGGCACGAAACGGGACAGCGTGTCGGTGACGATCTCGTTGGCGTTGCCGCGGGTGACGTCGACATCGCCCTCGACCGTGATGGTGCGCCGCCCGTCGATCCGGGTCAGGCGGGTGAAGCCGCGCTCCTCGCGCAGATCGGCCACCGCCGTGATCGGCGCGTTCACGCCCTTCGACGAGACCACGGTGAAATAGTCGAGATCGCCGAGCGAGTTCGCATCCATGCCGGCGATGCGGACATCGACCTCGTAGGATTCCGCCCCCTGCTGGAATTCGGTCGCGGTGCGGCCGTAGAAGGCGGAGCGCAGCTGGTCGGCGACCATGCCGGCGTCGAAGCCCATGGACTTGGCGCCGGGCTTCAGGGTCAGCGCGATTTCCGGCTCGCTGACCCGAAGGTCATGCTTCACGTCGCGCACGCCCTCGTAACGGGCGAACCAGCCGACCAGCTCGTCGCTGGCGGCGCGCAGCTCGGTGAGGTCGTCGCCCTTCAGCCGCATCTCGATCGCCTTGCCCGCCGGCCCGACCTGCGCCGGGGTGAAACGGAGGTTGGTGGCTTGCGGCACCGCGCCGGTTTCCTCCGACCAGAGAGTGAGAATCTCGTCGGAGGTCAGCGAGCGGCTATCGGCGGTGAGCAGGTCGACCGAAAGGGTGGCGACATGCGGTCCGTTCTCGGCGGCGTCGGAATTGACCCCGTAGCGTTCGATGACGTTCTCGATCAGGGCCGCGCCGTCCGGCTGGTCGGCGGCCACCCGGTCGCCGATGCGCCGGAGCGCGGCGATGGCGTGGGCGGCCACCCGCTCGGTCTCCGCGAGTGGCGTGCCCTTCGGCATCAGGATGCGCAGCTCGATATTGTCGCCGTCGATTTCCGGGAAGACCGAGAACTTGAGCAGCCCGCCGGCGAAGGCGGCGACCTAGGCGAGCAGCAGCGCAAAGGCAATGCCGAGCGTGAGGTAGCGGAACGCCACCGCCTGCTTCACCAGCGGGGCGAGGATGTTGTCGCGGAAACGCCGGGTCGCCGCATCGACGCGCTGCTGCAGGCGGGAATCCTCGCGCTCCACGGATTGCGAGAGATGGTGCGGCAGGATCAGGAACGCCTCGACCAGCGAGACCACGAGCACCGCGATCATCACCGCCGGCACGGCGGCCAGCAGGTGGCCGATATCGCCTTCGAGAAAGGCGAGCGACCCGAATACCGCGACCGTGGTGGTGAAGGAGAGCATGATTCCGGGCAGCACCTGGGTGGTGCCGTTGATGACGGCGTCGAGACCGCGTTCGCCGCGCCGGTGCCGCGCGCGGATGTTCTCCGAGATCACGATGGCGTCGTCCATGACGATGCCGATGACCATCAGCAGCCCGACCATGGTCAGCAGGTTCAGCGTGTAGCCGAAGATCTGCATCAGCGCGATGGCGCCGAACAGCGAGACCGGCAGCCCGGCGGCGATCCAGAAGGAATAGCGCAGCCCGAAGAACAGCCACATGGCGAGGAAGACCAGCACGATTCCCTGCAACCCGTTCTTCACCAGCAGCGTCAGGCGGTCCTGCACCACGGACGAGACGTCGTTGACGATCTCCATGGCGATTCCCGGCGGCGAGACGGCGAGTTCCTGTGCCATGAAGGCGCGCACCCGGGCGATGACGTCGAGCGTGTCGTCGTCGTGGCTCTTGTTGATGTTGAGCTGGGCGGCGGGCCTGCCGTTGAACAGGTAGTAGTCCTCGTCGGTCTCGAAGCGGTCCTCGATGCGGGCGATGTCGCCGAGCGTGATCTGGCCGCCTGCCTCGCCGCCGACGATGACGAGATCGCGGAACTGGTCGACCCGCCGGCGCTCGTCGGCGAAGCGGAGCGAGACGATGCCGTCGGCGGCCTTGATCTCGCCCGACGGCAGATCGACCGACTGGCGCGCCACGGCGTCGGCGATGTCGTCGATGGAGAGCCCGAGCTGGCGGAGCGCGATATCCGAGACCTCGATGCGGATCTGGCGCTGCGAGAAGCCGAGAATCTCCACCTGCGGGATGCCGCCGAAACGCAGCATGCCGGCCTTGATGTTCTCCGCCAGCGCCTTCAGTTCGCGCCGGTCGGCGGGGCCGGTCACCGCGACGGAGGCGACGAAATCCCTCATGCCGAGCTGGCGGATCACCGGCGTCTCGGCGCGGTCCGGGAAATCGTCGATGGCGTCGATCTCGGTCTTCACGTCGGCATAGAAACTGTCGAGATCGCCGCCCTCGCGCATCTCGAGCACGGCGCGGCCGAGACTCTGGCCGGCCTCGCAGCGCAGTTCCTTGAGGTCTGTGAGGCTGTCGACCGCATCCTCGATGCGCTGGCAGATGGCATCTTCCACCGTCTCCG
>JAVKCR010000142.1:0-10487 GCA_040222645.1 Rhodospirillales bacterium | reverse complement strand
TTTTCGCCGGCGACCGGTCGCGGGAGTTCGAGCTGCGGCTCGAAGGCGCCAGCTACGAGGAAATCTCGAAAGCCGGCGGCGGCATCCGCTCGACGGTCGAGCAGGTGCGCCGCGCCAGCGAGGCGGATCTCGTCGGCCAGTCCCGCCCGCGCCTCGATGCGCTGATGGCGTCGGGCGTCACCACCATCGAGATCAAGTCGGGCTACGGCCTCGATACCTGGAACGAGATCAAGATGCTGCGCGCCGCCCGCCGGCTGGGGCAGGAGGCGGGCATCGACGTGGTCACCACCTTCCTCGGCGCGCACGCTCTGCCGCCGGAATATGCCGGACGGGCCGATGACTATATCGACCTCGTCTGCGACGAGATGATCCCCGCCGTCGCTGCCGAAGGTCTCGCCGATGCGGTGGATGCCTTCTGCGAAGGGATCGGCTTTTCCAACCCCCAGACCCGGCGGGTGTTCGAGGCGGCCGCGAAGCACGATCTTCGCATCAAGCTGCATGCGGAGCAGCTGAGCGATCTCAAGGGCGCGGTGCTGGCGGCGGAATTCGGCGCACTGTCCGCCGACCATCTCGAATATCTCGGCGATGACGGGGTGGCAGCGATGGCCGCCTCGGGCACGGTGGCGGTGCTGCTGCCCGGCGCATTCTATTTCCTGCGCGAGACCAAGCTGCCGCCGGTCGAGGCTCTTCGCGCCGCCGGCGTGCCGATGGTGGTCGCCAGCGACTGCAATCCCGGCACCTCGCCGGTGACAGACATGCCGGTGATGCTGAACATGGCCTCGACCCTGTTCCGCCTGACACCGGAGGAATCGCTCGCCGGCGCCACCCGCAACGCGGCGCTGGCGCTTGGTCTCGCAGAGGACCGGGGAACGCTGGAGGCCGGCAAGCGGGCGGACATCGCCGTGTGGGATGTCAGTTCTCCCGCCGCCTTGTCCTACATGATAGGCGGCCTCAGGCCCGAACGTGTCATCAGGTCTGTCTGACCGGTACCGCCTGGCCTCAAGATGATTGTCGTCATCATGAGCCTCTCTCCTCGTCCTGAACTCGTTTCAGGACCCCGGGAGAACAGCCGGCGCCTGTCAGCAAGCACACTGGCCCGCTGGTCGGGTTCCTGAAACAAGTTCAGGACGAGGCCTTCAACTTTCGTTGTCGACCCTGTTCCTGGCAGTCCATCTCCCCTCGTTCCCACGAAAGTGGGAACCCCGTGAGCCAGTCACCTTGTTCGCCGCAGAGGCCCCCACTTTCGTGAGGGCGAGGGAGACGGCGCATGGCTCGTCATCTCGGATGGCGCGCAGCGGCAGTCCGGGATCTCCTGAGCCAGCGGCAACCGCCGGAGGTCCCGGGCTCCGCCTGCGGCGGCCCCGGGATGACATGTGGATGGGTGGTCGCACGACCTCAAACAGTCGTCATCCCGGATGGCGCGCAGCGCCAGTCCGGGATCTCCTGCGTCTGCGGCAACCGCCGGAGATACCGGGCTCCGCCAGGGGCGGCCCCGGGATGACGGACCTGAAGCCCGGACAAGCCGCCCGAACGTGTCATCCGGGCCGGCAGGTTCGGGACCTGAACGGCGCGGTCAGTTGTCGCGCTGGTGCTGGCCGCGCAGGCGCAGGCGCAGCGCGTTGAGCTTGATGAAGCCCTCGGCATCGCGCTGATCGTAGACGGTGTCTTCCTCGAAGGTCACGACTTCCTGGTCGTAGAGGCTGTAGGGCGAGCGGCGGCCGTCGACGATGACATTGCCCTTGTAGAGCTTGAGGCGGACGTCGCCCGCGACCCGCTTCTGGCTCTCGTCGATCAGCGCCTGCAGCATCTCGCGCTCCGGCGAGAACCAGAAGCCGTTATAGACCAGCTCCGCGTAGCGCGGCATCAACTCGTCCTTCTGGTGCATGGCGCCGCGGTCGAGGCAGAGGCTCTCGATCGCCCGGTGCGCCTTGAGCAGGATCGTGCCGCCCGGGGTTTCGTAGATGCCGCGCGACTTCATGCCGATGAAGCGGTTCTCGACGATGTCCTCGCGGCCGATGCCGTTCTTGCCGGCCAGCTCGTTCAGCTTCGTCAGCAGCTCCGCCGGCGACATCTCGACGCCGTCGATGGCGACGGCGTCGCCCTTCTCGAAGGAGATGGTGACATAGGTCGGCTCGTTCGGGGCGTTCTCCGGCGAGACGGTGCGCAGGAACATGTTCTCGTTCGGGGCAATCCACGGGTCCTCGAGCGCCCGGCCCTCGTAGGAGATGTGCAGCAGGTTGGCGTCCATCGAGTAGGGCGGCTCGCCTTCCTTGTCGCGGGTGATCGGGATCTGGTGGTCGCGGGCATATTCCATCAGCCTGGTGCGCGAGTTCAGGTTCCATTCGCGCCACGGCGCGATGACCTTGATTTCCGGCAACAGCGCGTAATAGCCGAGCTCGAAGCGGACCTGGTCGTTGCCCTTGCCGGTGGCGCCGTGGCAGACGGCGTCGGCGCCGGTCTCGCGGACGATCTCGATCTGGCGCTTGGAGATCAGCGGCCGGGCGATCGAGGTGCCGAGCAGGTAGGTGCCTTCATAGAGCGCGTTGGCGCGGAACATCGGGAAGACGAAGTCGCGGACGAATTCCTCGCGCACGTCGTCGATATAGATGTTCTCTTCCTTGATGCCCATGAGGCGCGCCTTCTCGCGCGCCGGCTCGACTTCCTCGCCCTGGCCGAGATCGGCGGTGAAGGTCACGACCTCGCACTGGTACTCGTCCTGCAGCCAGCGCAGGATGATGGACGTGTCGAGACCGCCGGAATAGGCGAGGACAACTTTCTTGACGCCTTTGGACATGGCGCGGCTCCTGATAGGGAAGGGATTGCTTGCGGCGGCGGAGTATAGGCATCGCGCCCGCGCCGACAAGCGCTGTCGCGCTCAGCCGGAGACGGTGAAAAGTTTTACCTTCGCCGATTTCCCGCGGACATCCGCCTCGCCGACGGGCTGGAAGTCGAAACCCTCGCCGGCGGCGGCGACGGTGGTCTCGGCGAGCAGGATGCGGGTGCCGTATTCCTTGTTCATGCTCTCGAGCCGGGCCGCGAGGTTCACCGCGTCGCCATGCACTGTATAGTTTTGCCGCCCGCGGCTGCCGACGCTGCCCGCGATCAGCGGACCGGTATTGACGCCGACGCGCACCGCCAGCGCCTGTCCGGCGAAGGACCGCCCGGCGACCGCGCCGCAGACCGCCAGTGCCGCCTGCACGGCGTTGCGGGCGTGGTTCTCATCCTCGACGGGCACGTTGAAGGTGGCGAGCACCGCGTCGCCCTGGAACTGGTTGATGACGCCGCCATGCCGGGCGATGGCGTCGGACACCGCGTCGAAATACGCGTTCAGCATGTCGACGACCGCCGACGGCGGCAGCGTCTCGGCGATGGTGGTGAATTTCGCGATATCGACGAACAGCACGCTGGCCTCGCGCTGCACCGGCGCCAGCGCGCCGCCGCCGGCGATTAGCGAATCCGCGACCGCCTGCGGTACGTAGCGGCCGAAGGTCCGGTTGATGATCTGGCGCTGCTGCTCGCTTTCCGCCTGCCGGCGGACGATGCCGCGCGCCCGTTTCGTCGCCATCGTCGCCAGCAGCGTGACCAGCATCAGGGCGAGCGACTCCTGCACCCGCGAGCCGCGCCCGATGAAATGGTCGTCGAAGAAGATCTTGAGGAAATCCGCGGCCTGCGCCCCTGCCGGAATGTCTGGCCAGTCGATGGTGCGGTCCATCGCGTAGACCATGCCGATCCAGGGGGCGATCCAGGCGGCGGTGGTGCAGATGCCGGTCCAGAGCACGAGGCCCGGCGAATAGGCGAAGGCCGAGGCGGCGACCAGCAGGAACAGCCAGGGAAATACCCCGAACCGGTATAACATCACCGGTTCCAGGCCGGGCGCGATAACGTCGAGGTTGGTGTAGATGATGCAGACATAGAGGAAGAGCGCATCGAGCGTCGCGAACAGGTACTTCACCCAGGGGAAATTATACTGCGACCCTATGATGTGCATATGCACTAGTCCGAGGCAGACGAAGGTGAGGACCGCCGCGACGATCGCCACGTTCTGCGGATAGTTCCGGGTCAGGCCGAGCCAGAGTCCGATGACGATCAGCACGATGGTGCGGCCGATCATTGCCGCCTTCAGGCCGTCGCGCTCCTCCTGCCGGAATACCGCGGCAAGCCGGAGGTCGCCGGCGGCGTCGCCCAGGCCCGGGAACATCATCGAATCATGTTCCGGTCATTCCTTGCGCTTCTTTTCCTCGACCGGGCCGCCGGCTTCCGTCCAGGCGCCGAGACCGCCATCCATGTGGCAGACCCGCGGCACGCCCATGTCCTGCAGCTGCGTGGTGGCCAGCGCCGAGCGCCAGGCGGCGGCGCAGAAGAACACCAGCCGCTTGCCGGTGCCGAAGACCTCGCGGTAGTAGGGGCTTTCCGGGTCGACCCAGAATTCCAGCATGCCGCGCGGCGCATGCACGGCGCCGGGACTGGTGCCGGTGCGCTCGAGCTCGCGGATATCGCGGATGTCGACGAACGTGGTGTCCTCGTCACCCAGCAGTTTCATGCCTTCCTCGGCCGAGATCGTCTCGACCTCCTGCAAGGCCTCGTCGACAAGAACCTTGAAACCTTTCTTGAGGGCCATCTTCAGTCTCCGGAATTGAATGTCGGGCGACTATAAGGGCGGACGGGGGAAAGATCAGCAGCCCGTCAGCAGTTTTTCCGCAATCCGTTTCGCGCGCAGCGCCTCGGCCCGTCCGCCGCCGGAAACCGCGGCCCGCGCCGTAGCACCCTCGACCAGCAGCAGGAGGTCCGCGGCAAGGCCTTCCGGGTCCGCAAGGCCGCCCGCCCGCCCTGCGTCGGCGAGGTAGCCGAGATACCATTCCTTGTGGCGGCGCGAGGCGTCAAAGATCGCGGGATGGCTCTCGCCGAGTTCGCCGACCGCCCGGACGAACAGGCATCCCCGGAAATCCGCGCTCTCGAACCAGTCGCCGAGAACATCGAAGACGGCGAGCAGCCGGTCGCGGGGCCCGGCTGCACTGGCCTCGATGCCGGACTTGAAAAAGCCGGTGAGGGTCTCGTGCCGGCGCGCCAGCACCGCCTCGATCAGCGCGTCCTTCGAGGGGAAATGGTTGTAGAGCGTCATCCGGGCGATGCCGGCATCCCTGACGATCGCGTCGATGCCGGCGCCGTTGTAGCCGTCGTGGTTGAAGCGCGCCATCGCCGCGTCGAGCAGCCGGTCGCGCGCCGGTTTCCTGCCTGGTTCTGTCATGGTCGGAAGGACCTCCGCAATTCGTGATTTGAATATATAGAACGATCAGTCTATTTTCAATTCAAACCTCATGCAGGAGACAGGCCATGCACCCGACCGAGCGCCGCTATACCAGCGATGTCGCCTTCACCCCCGCCGTCAAGCTGGAGCAGGAACGCCGTGGCTCGCGCGACGGCTACGCGAAGATGGAGGAGCGGGGCGGCTGGCGCAGCCGCGTCGACGACCAGCTCAGGGACTATGTCGCGGAACGCGACAGCTTCTATCTCGCCACCGTCTCCTCCGACGGCCATCCCTATATCCAGCATCGCGGCGGGCCGGCGGGGTTCCTGAAGGTGCTGGACGACCAGACCCTCGGCTTCGCCGATTTCGCCGGGAACCGGCAATATATCTCGATCGGCAACGCCGCGGAGAACGACCGGGTGAACCTGTTCCTGATGGATTACGCCAACCGCCGGCGGGTGAAGGTCTGGGGCCGCATCCGCTTCGTCGAGGACGACCCGGAGCTGCTGGAAAGGCTGATCGTGCCGGGATACCGGGCGAAGCCGGAACGTGCGGTGCTGATCACCATCGAGGCATGGGACACCAATTGCCCGCAACATATCACCCAGCGCTTCAGCGAGGCGGAACTGGCCCCGGTCTTCCATGCCTACGAGGAACGCATCGCCGGGCTCTCGGCGGAAATCGAGGAGCTGAAGACGCGGCTGCGCGCGGGCCAGCCGGGCGACGAGCGCTTCAGCTAGGGGCGTCGACCGGCACGTTGTCGATCAGCCGGGCCTTGCCGAGCCAGGCGGCGGCAAGCAGGCGGGCCGGGCGGTCGAGCGGGGTCAGCACCGGCTGCAGGGACGCCGCGTCGCGCAGCTCGATATAGTCGATCTTCTGGAAGCCGGCATCGAGCAGCCGGTCGCCCGCGGCGACGAGGGCCTGCCGCGTCGGGTTCTTCGCCGCGATGGTGAGCTGCTTGTGCAGTTCCGGGGCGACCTGGCGTTCCGCCGGCGTCAGGTAGGCGTTGCGCGACGACATCGCGAGGCCGTCCGGCTCGCGTACGGTCGCGCCGGAGAGGATGCGCGTCGGAATGTCGAGGTCGAGCGCCATGCGGCGGATGACGCAGAGCTGCTGGTAGTCCTTCTCGCCGAACACGGCGACATCCGGCCAGGCCTGGATCAGCAGCTTCGAGACCACGGTGGCCACGCCCTGGAAGAACACCGGCCGGGTTTCCGCGCAAAGCCCCTGGCCGAGACCGGCGACCGAGACGGAGGTGGCGAACCCGGCGGGATACATCTCCTCGACCGTCGGCGCCCAGACCAGTTCGACCCCGCGCGAGGCGAACTTGGCGAGATCGCCCTCGCGGTCGCGGGGGTAGGTGGCGAGATCCTCGGTCGGGCTGAACTGGGTCGGGTTGACGAACAGGCTGGCGATGACGCGCGATGCGTTCGCCTTCGCGATGTCGACCAGCGAGAGGTGGCCCTCATGCAGGTAGCCCATGGTCGGGACCATGCCGATGGTGTCGCCGGCGCGGCGCCAGCCGCCCAGGATGTCGCGCAGTTCGGCGCGCGTGGAAACTACGGTTATCTCAGCCATCGGGCCCCACCCGCCGTCACTTCCGGTTGCTGCAGCGCAGCACATTATGACAGTTCACGTTCGAACCCAAACGGATTCAGGGATGCTATCCCGCCGCGATCCAGTCTTCGATCAGGCGGCGGGACACCGATATCCTGCGCGGCAGGTGAATGCCGACGGAGTCCGGATCGCGCAATTGCGCGCGGGTGAACCAGCGCGCGTCCTGCAGTTCGTCATCCATCAGGTTGACCTCGGTGCTGGTCGCCTCGCCGTAGAAGCCGAGCATGATCGAGGCCGGGAAGGGCCAGGGCTGCGAGGAATGGTAGGTCACCGCGCCGACCCGGATGCCGGCTTCCTCGTAGACCTCCCGGCGCACCGCGTCCTCGAGGCATTCGCCCGGCTCGACGAAACCGGCGAGGGTGGAATACATCGGCGTGCTCCAGCGCTGGTGATGGCCGAGCAGGCAGTAATCGCCGTGATGGATCAGCATGATGACCGCCGGGTCGGTGCGCGGGAAATGCGAGGTCTGGCAATCCGGATTGACGCACTGGCGGCGGTGCCCGGCATCGCGCGCCTCGGTCGGGGAACCGCAGACACCGCAGAAGCGGTGGCGGGCGTGCCAGTAGACCATGGCGCGGGCATGGGCCAGCAGCGAGGCTTCCTCCGCCGCCAGGTGCCCGCCGATCTCGCGCAGATCCGCCGGCTCGCCGCCGACCATGGCGGGGCCGTCGTCGCGCAGGCTGATATCGACGGCGAAATAGGGTTCGTCGCCATGCAGGCCGAGGAAGATGATGCCGGTGCCCGGATCGACCAGCTCGGATTGCGGCATGCCGGCGAACAGCGCCCGCGGGTCGACGAGCTGTTCGAGGATGACCATGTCGCGCCAGACCGGGACGAAACGCCCGATCTCGAGCCACCTGGTCAGCCGGCCGTCATCGGTGCGGAAGGTCGCCGCGCGGTCGTACACGGCTTCGGAGAAGAAATTCGGGCGGATCATGTATCCTCTGTCGGGCTGCTCTGTTCCGATGCCGGGAGATTATCGCCGGCGGGGCAAATTTGACCACCTTTCTCGATCTGGCAACCGGGAGGCGATTGTTTATTGCTTGCCGATTCGCTGTTCTCTAGACTCATACGCGATTCGAATCCGGAAACCGGCCGGACAACGGCCGCACGGGGGGTAAGGAATGAAGGCACGTCTGGCTCTGGCGGCAGCGGGCCTCGCACTGCTGCTTGCAGGCTGCGAGAATACCGACGTGCTCGACGTCAACGAGGCGCGTCCCTATCCGCTCGAGGACCCGGCGGCTATCGTCGCCAAGGCCAACTGGGACGACGCGCAGGAGGTGAAGGTCACCCTCGGCGCCGATTACGCCATCGACCCGGCCTACATCTCCCTCGAACTCGGCAAGCCCTACAAGCTGGTGGTCCGCAATTTCAACTGGACGGACCAGAGCCTGGTGTCGGACGAGTTCTTCAAGACCATCGCGATCAAGGAAGTCTCGACCGGCGACTTCACCTTCCAGCTTCCCAACCTCGACGAGATGGTGATCCCCTCCGGCGAGATCCGGGAGATGTCCTTCGTGCCGACGCTGCGCGGCATCTACAACGTCACCGGCCGCTTCACGGTCTATACCTCGCTCGGATTCGTCGGCCGTATCGAGGTCGAATAATCCCCAATCCGGGCTTGCGCCAACGCCTTTCAGGGTCGATATAAGGGCCGGGAGATCGGGCGGACGGGCTCCTCGCCAACCCGGTCAGGTCCTGACGGAAGCAGCCGTAACGAGTTTCGGCCCGGGTCGTTCCGGTCTCCCGCCTGCATCTGGGCTCATGTAGCGCGCCGTCCCGCGGCGCGCCGGACTTCGGGGACCGGCCAGCGCATTCCATGGCAGCAGACAGCGACAACAATTACCGCGTCCTGGCCCGCAAGTACCGGCCCTCGACCTTCGCCGGGCTGATCGGGCAGGAAGCCCTTGTCCGCACTCTCACCAACGCCATCGAATCCAACCGCATCGCGCATGCCTTCGTGCTGACCGGCGTGCGCGGCATCGGCAAGACCTCGACCGCGCGGATCATCGCCCGGGCGCTCAATTGCACCGGGCCGGACGGCAAGGGCGGGCCGACCATCACGCCCTGCGGCGAATGCGCGAACTGCAAGGCGATCGCCGAGGACCGCCATGTCGACGTCATGGAGATGGACGCCGCCAGCCGCACCGGCATCGACGATATCCGCGAACTGATCGAGAGCGTCCGCTACCGCCCGAGCGCCGCGCGCTACAAGATCTACATCATCGATGAGGTCCACATGCTGTCGCGGCAGGCCTTCAACGGCCTGCTGAAGACGCTGGAGGAACCGCCCGAGCATGTGAAGTTCATCTTCGCCACGACGGAAATCCGCAAGATCCCGGTCACCGTGCTGTCGCGCTGCCAGCGCTTCGACTTGCGCCGGGTGGACGCGCTGCGCCTGAAGGAACATTTCGCCGACATCGCGGAGAAGGAAAAGGCCGAGCTCGAGGACGAGGCGCTGAACCTTATCGCGCGCGCCGCCGACGGCTCTGTCCGCGACGGGCTGTCGCTGCTCGACCAGGCCATCGCCCATGGCGCCGGCAAGGTGACGGCGGAACAGGTCCGCGACATGCTGGGCCTCGCCGACCGGGTGATGGTGTTCGACCTCTACGATGCGCTGATGCAGGGCGATGTCGCCGGCGCGATCGATCTGTTCGGCGAGCAATATGCCAACGGCGCCGACCCGGCGATCGTCGTCGAGGACATGCTCGACCTGACCCACTGGCTGACCCGGTTGAAGACCGCACCCGGTTCCGCCGGCGAGAATGCGCCGGAAGCCGAGCGTGTCCGTGGTGCGGAAATGGCCGGCAAGCTGCGCATGGGCGTGCTCACCCGCAACTGGCAGATGCTGCTGAAGGGCCTCGGCGAGATCGAGCAGGCGCCCGATGCGCGCCAGGCCGCCGAGATGCTGTTCATCCGCCTCGCCTACGCCAGCGACCTGCCGGACCCGGCGGAAGCCGTGCGCGTGCTGACCGGCCATGACGGCGGTGGCGCCGCACATTCGGCGCCGACCGGTGGCGCCGCGCGCGGCGGCGGCGGCGGTGGCGGCGGGAGGGCATCCGCTGTCGCCTCGCAGCCGATGCAGAGCCACGAGGAAGCGCCGGTGCAACAGGCGGCCCCCCGGGCCATCGACAATATCGAGGCGGTGATCGCCATCCTGACCGAGGGCCGCGAGGCCGTGCTGGCCAGCCAGGTGCGCAACTGGCTGCGCCCGGTTGCGATTTCCCGCGGGCGCATCGAATGCCGCTTTTCAGACGGTGCGCCGGGCGACCTGGCGAACCGGCTGAGTGCCGCTCTGCGCGGCCTGACGAACGACAGCTGGATGGTCACCGTCGCCACCGATGACGCGATGGCGCTGCCGTCGGTCACCGAGGTCAAGGACGCGGAGATCAAGGCGCGCTTCGAACATGCGGCGGAACACCCGACCGTGCAGGCGTTGCTCGACGCGTTCCCCGGCGCGGAGATCGCCGCCGTGCGCGATATCCTGCCGGAGGAAACCGAGGAGATCGACGCCGACGGCGAGGTTGTCCCCGCCG
This sequence comes from Rhodospirillales bacterium, assembly GCA_040222645.1. Lineage (GTDB taxonomy): Bacteria > Pseudomonadota > Alphaproteobacteria > Rhodospirillales > HT1-32 > HT1-32. The sequence continues at coordinate 89 of JAVKCR010000142.1, read as the reverse complement.
AAGAAGTCAATGAACTGGAAGGTGACACATGAAGAATCTCGGGCAGATGATGAAGCAGGCCCAGGAAATGCAGACCAGGAGGGCGGAGG
>JAVKCR010000141.1:0-18540 GCA_040222645.1 Rhodospirillales bacterium | reverse complement strand
CAGACCAAGCGCGCCGAAAACCTTCTTGCCGGCGATCCGTTCGGCGAGATCACGGCTTTCATCCGTTAGAGCACTCGTCTCACCAGCCGAGGTGTCGTCGATTGACTGCTGCATTATTCCCACCCAATTCCACTGATAATTCATGATATTCTTCTCCGACATGCGCATGTATTGCAACCCGACCAACACTGGTTCCGTACCGCAGATTAACGGGTAGGCTTGCCAAGTCGCCTGCACCGCTTCGGAAACCACACCGCCCGGCATTGATTGACGTACCTCAAAACGCCCCTGTATCGTCGGCGCCGGAGGAGCGATGCCAAGACCGACTGTCCATGATGTAGCGAACGAGGCCGGCGTCAGCCTGGCGACCGTCGACCGGGTCCTGAACGGCCGCACCGGCGTGCGCGAGAAGACGGCGCTCAGGGTGCAGGAGGCGATCCGCCGGCTCGGCTACGTTCGCGACACCTCGGCCGCCAACCTGGCCCGGCAACGGGAATACCGGTTTGCCGTCGTGCTGCCCGAGGATTCCAGCCAGTTCACCGAGACGCTGAAGCAGGCGCTGACCGAAGCCAGCGAGGCGCAGCTTGCCGAGCGCATTGCCGTCAAGGTCGTCTCGGTACTGCCGGAAGATCCCCACGCCGTCGCCCGGACGCTTCACTGCCTGCGCGCCAGCAGGCCGGACGGGGTCGCCATCATGGCGCAGGAAACCCCGCAGGTGCGCGACGCCATCTCCCGGCTGAAGGCCGACGGCATCGCCGTCGCCGCCCTGCTCTCCGACCTGCCCAGTTCGGAACGCGACTATTTCGTCGGCGTCAACAGCCTGTCCGCCGGGCGCACGGCGGCCCTGCTCATGGGGCGCTTCGTGCGCCGGCCGGCCGGCAAGATCATGGTCATCACCACCTCGATGATCTTGCGCGACAGCGTCGACCGCCGCCTCGGCTTCGATTCGGTAATGCTCGAGGAATTCCCCTCGCTTTCCGTGCTGCCCTCGATCGAGACCCACAGCGACCCGGACCGGGCGCGGGCAATCATTGCCCGGGTCGCCGCGGCGCATGACGACCTCGCCGGGATCTATTCAATGGGATCCGGCAACCGCTACATCATCGAGGCCCTGCGCGACGCTGGCCGTCTCGGGGAGATCGTCTATATCGGCCACGAACTGACACCACATACCCGCGATGCACTGATCAATCGCGAGATCGACGCCGTGATCGCACAGAATGTCGGCCATCTCGCCCGGAGCACGCTGCGCGTTCTCAAGGCGAAATGCGACGACGTGGCGATCTTAGAGGCACAGGAACGCATCCGAATCGACATCGTCACCCGCGAAAACCTCCCCTGAAACCTCTTCAACCCGCTGATATTTTTTGGTTTTCCTAATATTGATGTACGTACCTCATATTTTCGTTGTCATGAGGTACGTACATCAACTAGGCTTACGCCCTGCGGTAAAAGAAGACGATCAACAGCCAACGCAGGCATTCGAGAGATTGTAACGCTCGTCTGGATGAGGAGGAGAAACCCGATGGAGCTCAAGAAAATCGCGACGGTTCTGTCCGTCGCTACCGTGGCTGCCCTGCAGGCGCCGGCTGCCAAGGCTGATGACCTTACCCTGTGCTGGGCCGCTTGGGACCCGGCCAACGCCCTGATCGAACTTTCCAAGGATTTCGAGGCGAAATCCGGCCACAAGATGAGCTTCGAGTTCGTACCCTGGCCAAATTTCGCCGACCGGATGCTCAACGAGCTGAATTCCGGCGGCAAGCTCTGCGACATGATGATCGGCGACAGCCAATGGATCGGTCTCGGTGCCGAAGCCGGCCATTACATCAAGCTCAACGATTTCTTCGATGCCAACAAGATCTCCATGGGGGATTTCATCCCGGCGACCGTTACCGGCTATTCGGAATGGCCGAAGGGCACGCCGAATTACTGGGCCCTTCCGGCCTTCGGCGACGTTGTCGGCTGGACCTACCGCAAGGACTGGTTCGCCCGGCCGGAATTGCGCGCCGAATTCAAGGACAAGTATGGCCGCGACCTCGACGTGCCGAAGACCCTCGCCGAGCTCAAGGACATCGCGGAATTCTTCCAGGGTCGCGAAATCGACGGCACCAAGGTCTACGGCGCCGCGATCTATACCGAGCGCGGCTCCGAAGGCATCACCATGGGCGTTACCAACGCGCTCTACAATTACGGCTTCGAGTACCAGAACCCGAAGAAGCCCTACGATCTCGAAGGCTTCGTCAATTCCGAGGGCGCGATCGCCGGCCTCGAATTCTACAAGGCGCTCTACGATTGCTGCACGCCGCCGGGTTCGTCGGACTGGTACATGTCCGAGAATATCGACGCCTACAAGTCCGGCCAGGTGGCGCTGCAGATGAACTTCGCCTTCATCTGGCCCGGCGTCCATGCCGATCCGAATGTCGGCGGCGAGAGGTCCGGCTACTTCCCGAACCCCGCGGGTCCGGGCGGCCATTTCGCCCAGCTTGGCGGCCAGGGTATCTCGGTTGTCTCCTATTCCGACAGCCAGGCCGCGGCGCTTGAATATATCAAGTGGTTCGCCCAGCCGGCGGTGCAGAAGAAGTGGTGGGAACTCGGCGGCTATTCGGCGCTGCGCGCCGTGGTCGAGGACCCGGGTTTCGCCGCCAGCCAGCCCTACGCCCAGACCTTCCTGGATTCCATGGCCATCGTGAAGGATTTCTGGGCCGAGCCGTCCTACGCATCGCTGCTGCTGCCGATGCAGGACCGCATCCACAAATACGTCATCGCCGGCGAAGGCACCGCCAAGCAGGCGCTCGACGGACTGGTCAAGGACTGGACCGAGGTCTTCGAGGACGAAGGCAAACTCTAAACAGACTCTCCCTGCCCCGTTTATAGTGCGGGCATTGAAGATGGCGCGGGGCCGACGGCTCCCGACGGTCCCGCGCCCTCATCACAATTCAACGCCAAGGAAAGACGGGTCATGTCCGATAGCGCATTGGATCGCGTTGCCCAGGCGACGCCGCCGAGAATTGCCAGGAAGATCAGGGGATATTCCGACCGCACCATCACCTGGATCTTCGTCACCCCGACCATCGTCCTGCTGCTGGCCATCAACATCTTCCCGCTGCTCTGGACGATCTGGCTCAGCTTCACCAATTTCCGGGCCAACCGCCCCAATCTCGAGGTGAAATGGATCGGGCTGCGCAATTACGAGCGCATTCTCGGCGATCCCGACATCTGGATGACCATGCAGGCCACCGCCCACTTCCTGTTCTGGACACTGTTCCTGCAGGTTGTCCTCGGCTTCACGCTGGCCTGGCTGATCAACAGGAAATTCAAGGGGAACGACCTCTGGACGACGATCATCGTGCTGCCGATGATGCTGTCGCCGGCCGTCGTCGGGAACTTCTGGACCTTCCTCTACCAGCCGCAGATCGGGCTCTTCAATTACGTCATCGCGTTCCTGACCGGCGCTGACCCGACCAGCTTCTCGATGATCGGCGACGTGGCGCTGGCCCCCTGGTCGATCGTCATCGTCGACACCTGGATGTGGACGCCTTTCGTGATGCTGATCTGCCTGGCGGGGCTGCGGTCGATCCCCGACACGATCTACGAGGCGGCGGAATGTGACCGGGCGTCGAAATGGCGGCAGTTCTGGACGATCACCGTCCCGATGGTGCTGCCGTTCCTGATGCTGGCGGTGCTGTTCCGGGGTATCGAGAATTTCAAGATGTTCGACCTTGTGGTGCAGCTGACCGGCGGCGGGCCCGGCTCCATCACCGAACTCACCTCGATCAACCTCAAGCGGGAAGCCTTCGAGAAGTGGCGGACCGGCTATTCGTCGGCCTACGCCATCATCCTGTTCGTGACCGTCTTCGGTCTCGCCTCGATCTACGTGAAGGCGCTCAACAAGGTGAAGGACAGATGAGCAGCTACTCGATAACCGAACCGTCGAAGCGGCAGAAATGGATCGCCGGCGCATTGGTGATCGGCTATGCGCTGATCACGCTGATGCCGCTGTTGTGGATCATGGCGACCGGGTTCAAGTCCTCCTCCGACGCCATCGCCTACCCCCCGAAAATCGCGTTCGAGCCGTCGCTGGAAGGCTATGTGAACCTGTTCACCGCCCAGACCCGGCAGACCAAGGAATATCTCGCCGCCAACCCACCGCAGAACTGGTACGAGGAACTGGTGCATGCCAAGGGCATGGTCATCGCCGGCCCGTCGCGGTTCGGCGAGCGGTTCCTGAACTCGACCATCATCGGCTTCGGCTCCACCTTCTTGTCAGTATTCCTCGGCACACTCGCGGCCTATGCCTTCTCCCGCTACAAGGTGCCGCTGAAGGACGACCTGCTGTTCTTCATCCTGTCGACGCGGATGATGCCGCCGATCGCGGTCGCCATCCCGATCTTCCTGATGTTCCGGGCGGTCGGCCTGTCGGACACCCATGCCGGGATGATCCTGCTCTATACCGCGGTGAACCTGTCGCTGTCGGTCTGGCTGCTGAAGGGCTTCATCGACGAGATACCGCGGGAGTACGAGGAGGCAGCCCTGATCGACGGCTACACCCGCTTCCAGGCCTTCTACAAAGTCGTACTGCCGCAGGCCGCGACCGGCATCGCGTCCACCGCCATCTTCTGCCTGATCTTCGCCTGGAACGAATATGCCTTCGCCGTGCTGCTGACCTCCGGCACCGCGCAGACGGCGCCGCCCTTCATTCCGACCATCATCGGGGTCGCCGGCCAGGACTGGCCGGCGATGGCCGCCGGCGCCTCGATCTTCCTGTTGCCGGTGATGATCTTCACCGTTCTCCTGCGCAAGCACCTGTTGCGCGGCATCACCTTCGGAGCGGTTCGCAAATGAGCGCGTTCATAGACGGCATCATGCATTTGCGGCGGGGGCCCTGGGAAATGGTCGCCTCGATCCTTATCGCCATCGGCGTCTTCATGCTGATGCAGCCCTTCTTCCTGGCCGCCTTCACCTACTCGTTCCTCGTTACCCTGGCGGGAACCGTGATGTTCATTGTCGTCAGCCATTTTCCCGAATGACCGGCGACCAGGAGAGGATCATGCCGACAACAGACAAATATCGCTCGGGCCCGACGGGAAGCCCGCCACAGGATGGGGAGGCCCCGTCCCTTGGCTGATATCCGGATCAACAACCTCCGCAAGGAATTCGGTGACTTCGTCGCCGTCCAGTCTTCCTCCTTCAAGATCGAGGACGGCGAGTTCTTCATGCTGCTCGGCCCGTCAGGCTGCGGCAAGACGACAACGCTCAGGATGATCGCCGGGCTCGAACTTCCGACATCCGGGGAGATCTATATCGGCGGCGAGGATGTCAGCCAGAAGCCGGCGAGCCACCGCGACATCGCCTTCGTCTTCCAGATGTTTGCACTCTATCCACACATGAATGTCCGCAAGAACATCAGCTATCCGCTGGTCAGCCAGGGCATGCCAAAGGAGCAGGTCCGCCGGAAAGTCGCGGAAGTTGCCGATATCCTCGGAATCGGCCCCATCCTCGACTCGCCGGTCAGCCGGCTTTCCGGTGGCGACCGCCAGCGCGTCGCGCTCGGACGGGCCATCGTGCGCAACCCGAAGTGCTTCCTGATGGACGAACCGCTCGGCGCGCTCGATGCCGAGTTCCGCGAACATATGGCCGAAGAACTGCGAAGCCTCCACGACCGGATGGGCGCCACCACGGTCTACGTCACGCACGACCAGCTCGAGGCCATGCAGATGGGCGACAAGATCGTGGTCATGAATCACGGCGTGATCGAGCAGTTCGGCACGCCGCAGGATATCTACGACAATCCCGCCACCATGTTCGTCGCCGACTTCATCGGCTCGCCCTCGATGAACTTCCTGAAGTTCCACGGCAGCGTGGGGTCGGGTGCCACGTCGGTCGAGCTGAACCACCAGGCACTCGCGGTGCCGGCCCTGCAGGAAGCGTTCACCGGCGACCTCGTCTACGGCGTCCGCCCGGAGCACATCAGGCTCGACGACAATGCCGGCTACCGGGGGCAGGTCATCGCCACCGAGTATCTCGGTACCACGCAGATCGTCACGCTGAAGACCCACAACGGCGAGGTGAAGGCGCGGATATCGTCGGCGGAACCCGTCCGGGTCGGGGAGACGGTCGGCCTCGCCTTCAACGGCAGCACCGTCACCCTGTTCGACAACCAGTCGGGCCGCGCCATCCGCACCGAACTCAATGCGGGGGTGCTCTGCAATGGCTGATGTCGAACTGAGAGATGTGTCGAAAGCCTTCGGCGCGACCGTCGCAATCGGCGGGCTGAGCCTCGCGATCGAAACCGGCGCCTTCGTCGTTCTGCTCGGGCCGACGGGCGCCGGCAAGACCACGACGCTCCGGCTGATCTCCGGCCTCGAACGCCCTGACAGCGGCGACATCCTGATCGACGGCCGCTCGGTCATCGAGGAGACCCCGGCGCAGCGCGATGTCGCCATGGTGTTCCAGCAATACTCGCTCTACCCGCACATGACCGTACGGGAAAACCTCGCCTTCCCGCTGCGCTCGCCGATCCTGAAGACCCCCGAGGACGAGATCGAGCGGAAGATCAGGGATGTCGCCGAGGTGCTGCACATCACCGGCAAGCTCGACAACAAGGCGACCGCGCTCTCCGGCGGCGAGATGCAGCGCGTTTCCATCGGCCGCGCGCTCGTCCGCGACCCGGCTATCTACCTGATGGACGAGCCGCTGAGTTCGCTCGATGCCAAGCTCCGGGCCGACCTCCGGATCGAGCTCAAGCGCATCCATGCCTCGCTTGGCGCGACCCTGCTCTATGTCACCCACGACCAGATCGAGGCCATGACCATGGCCACTTCCATCGGTGTGCTGGACGAAGGCCGTCTTGTGCAATTCGGCCCTCCCCGGGAAATCTACGAGAAACCGGTCAGCCTCTATGTCGCCGGTCGGCTGGGCCTGCCGCGTATCAATGCGCTGCCTGCCGACCTGTTCGCCGGGGCGCCCGCGGGCGCCACGACCATCGGGCTGCGTCCGGAACATATCCAGCAGGGGGAAGGCAAGCCGTCGACCGTCGTTCGCGTCGAGCATCTGGGCGACCAGACCCGGCTCCACCTGAAGCTGGACGGACACGACATCGTCACGCTGACCGATGTTCATACCCGGCTGGAGCCGGGCGACACGCTCGCTATCCAACCTCGAAGCGCACTCTATTTCGACGCCGCGGGAAACCGCATTCGTTCAGGAGAATGACATGAGCCAGTTCATCAATGCCAAGGAAACCCTGGTCACCGAAGCCATCGACGGCATGCTGCGGCACGCCGGTGGCCGGCTCGCGCGCCTGGACGGCTATCCCCATATAAAGGTCGTGGTGCGCAACGACTGGGACCGCTCACGGGTGGCGCTGGTCTCCGGCGGCGGGTCGGGGCATGAACCCAGCCATGCCGGCTTCGTCGGACAGGGCATGCTGACCGCTGCGGTCTGCGGCGAAGTCTTCGCCTCCCCCTCTGTCGATGCGGTGCTCGCCGGCATCCTCGCTGTCACCGGCAAGGCCGGATGCCTGCTGATCGTCAAGAACTACACCGGCGACCGGCTGAATTTCGGGCTCGCGGCGGAACGCGCGCGGGCCTTCGGCCTGAACGTGAACATGGTGATTGTCGACGACGACATCGCGCTGCCCGACCTGCCGCAGGCGCGCGGCGTCGCGGGCACGTTGTTCGTGCACAAGATCGCCGGCGCGCTTGCCGACCAGGGCGCTGATCTCGAAACCGTCACAGCGGCGGCACGCAACGTTATCGCCGGGGTCTCCTCGATCGGCATGTCGCTGGATTCCTGCACCGTGCCCGGCACCGTGAAGGACAACCGGATCCCGGCCGGCAAGGCCGAACTCGGCCTCGGCATCCACGGCGAACCCGGTGTCGAACAGGTCGATTTCTCGGGTGCGGCGGCGGCCATCGGGATGGTCGCCGAGCGCCTCTCCGCCACCCTGGCGCCCGGCCCGCACGCCGCCCTTGTCAACAATCTCGGCAGCGCGACCCCGCTCGAGATGTCGGTGCTGGTGGAGGAACTGATCAAGTCCGGCATCGGTAATCGCATCCGCTGGGTCATCGGCCCGGCGCCGCTGATGACCTCTCTCGACATGCGCGGCTTCTCGATCTCGCTGCTGCCAGTCGGTACGGACGAGGAAGCCGCCCTGGCCGCCCCCGTCGGCTGCGGGGCCTGGCCCGGCTGCCATCCCGTCGGCGCCATCGACATCCAGCCGCTGCCGGATGGCCTGACTCCGATCGCGCCCCTGCCGTCGCGCCATGACGGGCATCGCGCCGTCATCGAAAGCTGCTGCCGGATGCTGATCGGGGCGGAAGCCGATCTCAACGCGCTCGACCAGAAGGCCGGCGACGGCGATACCGGCAGCACGCTGGCCACCGCGGCGCGCGCCCTGATCGACGCCATCGACCGCCTGCCGCAGGCCGACATCACCCAGCTCTACCGCGCCATCGGGCTCGAACTCAGCCAGACAATGGGCGGGTCCTCCGGCGTCCTGCTGGCGATCTTCTTCGCCGCTGCGGGTGACGCATCGGCCAGCGGCGAGGACATGATCGGCGCGCTCAAGGCCGGACTGAACCGCGTGCAGGAAGTCGGCGGTGCCGGTCCCGGCGACCGCACGATGATCGATGCCCTGGCGCCGGCTCTGGACAACCTCGCAGACGGGCTGGCGAATGCGGCTCGCGCCGCCCGCCAGGGCGCCGATGCCACCGCGACGATCAGGCAGGCCCGCGCCGGCCGCGCCAGCTACATCGCGTCCCGCAACCTGGTCGGCCACAACGACCCGGGCGCCGAAGCCGTGGCGAGGCTGTTCGAGCATCTGGCGGGATAGGCAAGATTTCCTCGTCCTGAACTTGTTTCAGGACCTCGACCGGCTGGCTTGAGTATGTCTGAATCGCTCGGAAAGTTCTCTCGGGATCCTGAAACAAGTTCAGGACGAGGGTCCGAGCAAGCCCTTCCCCGACCGCGCAATGCGCAGTGTATCCCTGTTTGAACTACATGTCGGGAAATTGGTGGAGCCGAGGAGGATCGAACTCCTGACCTTCGCATTGCGAACGCGACGCTCTCCCATCTGAGCTACGGCCCCATCAAGGCGGCGGATAATGATGAGGCGGCGGCATGCTGTCAAGCGCCCGATGCGCGAATTCGCACGGCTCGCGGCTTGCGCATTTCGCCCCCCGCAACTACCTTCGCCGGGACACGGAAATCAGACGGAATCCGCCCGCCATGCCGCTTGTAATGACCATCTACGGCCTGCTGCAAAGCCTGCTGACGCTGTATATGTTCGCCTTCATCATCTCGGCGATCCTGTCCTGGCTGGTGGCGTTCAATGTCATCAACACCCAGAACCGCTTCGTCTACATGGTCGGCGACTTCCTCTACCGGATCACCGAACCGCTGCTGCGCCCGATCCGCGGCATCCTCCCCGACCTCGGCGGCATCGATATCGCGCCGATCTTCGCCATCATCGCCATCATCCTGGTGCGCGACGGCGTGCTGCCGACCGTCTTCAACGCGTTGCTGGGCTGACGGCCGCCGCCCTCGCCTTGGCGGCGTCTGCCGCTTCGCCGGTTTCTGTCGCCGATGGCGGCATTCGCGTCGCTGTCCGGCTGACGCCGCGCGGTGGATCGAACAAGGTTCAAGGCGTCGCGTTCGACGCGGAGGGAGCGGCCCTGCTCAGGGTCTCGGTCACCGCGCCGCCGGAAGACGGCAAGGCGAACGCGGCGCTGGTGAAGCTGCTGGCGAAGGAATGGCGGGTCGCGAAATCGTCGATCACCATCCTGTCGGGCCACCAGTCGAGAACCAAGCTGCTCTCGGTGCGGATTGCCGGGGACGGGGACAGGGAACGGATCGTCAATTGGGGGGCGTCGCTCGCATGACCGCAGACAACATCATCGATGGAAAGCTTTTCGCCGCGGGCCTGCGCGCCCGCATCGCGGAGAAGGTAACCAAGCTCAAGGCGACGCACGGCATTACCCCCGGCCTTGCCGTGGTGCTGGTCGGCGAGGACCCGGCAAGCCAGGTCTATGTCCGCTCCAAGGGTAAGCAGACCATCGAAGCCGGGATGAATTCCTTCGAGCACAAGCTCAACGCATCGACCGCGGAAGCAGACCTCCTCGACCTGATCGGCAAGCTGAACGCGGACCCGGCGGTGCACGGCATCCTCGTCCAGTTGCCGCTGCCAAAGCAGATTTCCGAGGCCAACGTGCTCGCCGCCATCAGGCCGGAGAAGGATGTCGACGGCTTCCATGTCATCAATGCCGGGCTGCTGGCGACCGGCGGCGACGGCATGGTGCCCTGCACCCCGCTCGGCTGCCTGATGCTGCTGAAGGACCGGCTCGGCGATCTGTCGGGCCTGCACGCGGTCGTCGTCGGCCGCTCCAACATCGTCGGCAAGCCGATGGCGGCGCTCCTGCTGCGCGAAAGCTGCACGGTGACGATCGCCCATTCGCGCACCCGCGACCTGCCCGGCCTCTGCCGCAGCGCCGATATCCTGGTGGCCGCCGTCGGCCGGCCGGAAATGGTGCGCGGCGACTGGGTGAAGCCGGGGGCGGCTGTGATCGATGTCGGCATCAACCGCGTGCCTGCGGCGGAAGCGGGCAAGACCCGGCTGGTCGGCGACGTCGCCTTCGACGAGGCAGCCACGGTCGCCGGCGCCATCACCCCCGTGCCGGGGGGCGTCGGGCCGATGACCATCGCCTGCCTGCTCGCCAACACGCTGACGGCGGCCTGCCGCCAGCACGGCGTCGCCGAACCGTCGGAATGAGTCGGATGACGCTGCCAGACCCTTTCAAAATCAATTGATTGCGCCCAAACCGGGATTACCGACAGTTTCCCCGTTTTTACTCGACAATCACCTGTGATCAAAATCACTGTAATGAGTTTGTTGAGAGGTAGAATGGCGGCTGAGGGTCATCAGTCGTAAAAATGGGGGTAGGCGACATGCCGGTTTTCTCGGATACGGATCTGTTCCGCCGCATCGCCGTTGAAAACCCGTGGTGGGCAGATACACAGGCCGCTGCGGAGGCAACGCGCGCACTCGCACCGCGCCGCCTGTTCGATGTTCTTCTGCGTGTCGTCGCCGACCGCCAGCGCCGTGACATTCCCGTCATCGTCGGATCGCGCCAGACCGGCAAGACAGTGATGATCCGCCAGATCGTCGCCCGCCTGATCGCCGCTGGCGCCCCGGCGCGCTCCATCGTCTACCTCTCCATGAAGCGTCCGGCCTACAGCGATGTCGAACCGGCGGCGATGATCCGGCTCTATTTGTCCCGCCTCAAGACCGACGTGACGCCGCAGCCGCTGGTGATTTTCGATGATGCCCATTACCTGAAGGACTGGCGGGTCCGGCTCTCGGCGCTTGTCGCCGAGTTCCCGTCGGTGCGGTCCCTCGCCGCCAGCGCGCTCGGCGGGCCGATCACCCGCCCCGAGGACGATACGCAAAACGCCACTGTCGATTTCGGACTGCCGCCGCTGACCTTCCAGGAATTCCTCTCCCTGCGCGGCACCGAGGAAGGTCTGTTCCGCTCCCGGGTGGACCAGGACCGCAACAAGACCATGCTCTATCTCGACCAGCGGGGCGTGGTGCTGCTCAACGAGCAGTTCATGCAATATCTCAATCTCGGGGGCTTTCCGAAGGTCGCCGCCGACCGCCGTTCCACCGCCCACGGCCATGCCGACCAGCTCGACGAGATCGCCGATTCCCTGCTGGCCAGCGAATTGCCCGGCCGCGGCGGCATCCAGGACACCCGCGAAATGCAGCGGCTGTTCTCGTTGCTCGCCTGGCAGACCGGCGACGAGTTCTCCATCGACGGGCTGGCGCAGGCCATCGGCGTCGCCAAGAACACGCTGAAGCGCCATCTCGACTATCTTGAGGCTGCCGGCCTGATCCGGCGCACCCACCGCCTCGACGAGGATGGCAACCGCTTCCAGCGCGCCGTGACCTTCAAGGTGCATCTGACCGCGCCGACCCTGCGCGCGGCACTCTTCGGCCCGACCGGCGAGGACGACCCCGCGATGGCCAAGATCGCCGAGACCGCGGTGGTCGGCCAGTATCTCGCAGACCCGAACCTCGAGCGGGTGATGTATGCCCGCTGGACCAGCCGCAATATCGACGTGGTGGTCTGCGACCCGGTCACCGGCCGGCCGAAGGAACTCTACGACATCGTCTGGGACGAGGCCGGCCTCAAGGAATCGCGTCGCTTCTCGGCGCTCACCGGCTTCCGCAAGCGCAACGACGACGTGCAGAAGGTCCAGGCGCTGACCCAGACCACGGCCGGCGGCGCCAATATTTCCAGTGTCGAAATCCGCTACCTGCCGGTCGCCGCCTTCTGCTACTGGATCGGCACGCAGGTTTCCGACCGTCTCGCCCCCTACTATCTCGGTCCGTCTGCAGAACCGCAACCGACGCAGCCGACGCCGCGGCAGGCCCGTCAGCCCGTTGCCGCCTCCGGCGGCGGACTGTTCGACCCGGCCGCGGAATAAACTCGCGCGCCGGGCCTGTCCGGACTTATTTGACGCACCATAGCCGCCCCCCTAGCATCTTCTGAAGAAGCCGCAAAAGGCACATGATCGCATTCGCGAACCGGGGGAAACGACATGCCGGTCCTTGCAAGAATCTGGAACCAGGGAGAGACCTGTCTCGTTGCATTGCTCTCGCTGGGCGCGATCGGGCTGGTCTGCACGAGCCTCGTCCTCCGCCTTGCCACTGCCGATGACGCAGGTTCAGCCGGTACCGCAATGGGCCATGCCGGCATTCTTCTCGTCTGCGCAATCTTCCTCTCTGGCTCCGCTCTCTTCCGCGATGGCCGGCACCGCCGGGCGGATGTTCTGCTCCGGATATTCCCGACCGACACACAGCGCATCATCGAAAGCTTGAATATCCTGGTCGCGCTGGTCTTCTGCGCCGCGATTGCCTGGTACGGATGGCGGACGGTGCCGGCCCTGACAGGATCGGGAGAAGCCAGCCCATGGGCGCTGGTCGAAAGCCTCGGCCTGCCGGTCGGCATGAGCCTGATGGCCGCACGCTGCCTTGTCCGGCTCTGGCAGTATCTCTTCCGCTTCGACCCGGCGACGATGGTTTTGCAGGACGACGATGTCCCGCCCGGCAGCCGGGGACGGGAGTAGCGCCGGGCCATGAGCGCTCTTTCGCTGTTCGGCGTGCTGTTCGCGTTCGTCGCTTCCGGCATGCCGTTCTTTGTCGGGCTCGGCATTCTCTCGCTGATCCTGTTCTGGCGCGATGGCTGGCTGTTGTCCGATCTCCTGCGGTTCTATGCTGAGCCGCTCCATTCCAGTGCGGCGATCGCCATTCCCTTCATCGTCATCACCGCCACCTTCATGCAGCGCGGCGGCGTGGCCGAAGCCCTGGCCAGGGCCGCCTATGCCTGGGTCGGCTGGATGCGCGGCGGGCTCGCGCTTTCCACCCTGGCCGCCGCCGTGCTATTCGCCATGGTTTGCGGCACGTCGATGGTTCCCGCGCTCGCCATCGGCACGGTGCTGTTTCCGGCGATGATCGACAAGGGCCATGACCGCCCCTTCGCGCTCGGGGTTGCCGGGGCGGCCGGCATGCCGGGCATCCTGTTCGCGCCGAGCCTGGCGATCGTGGTTTATGCGGCGCTCACCGGCACGCCGGTCCGGTCACTGCTGCTGGCAGCCCTCTTCCCCGGGTTGCTGCTGACGCTGCTCATCGCGATCCGTATCCTCCGGACGGCATCGAGGCGCGGCTATTTCAGCGGCGAGGTCCTGCCGCGCGGCGAATTCTTCCGGACCAACCTGCAGGCCGCACCCGCGCTGGCGATACCGCTGATCTTCTGCGTCGGCATCTATGGCGGATGGCTCGACATCGCCGAAGCCGCCGGCCTTGCCGCGCTGGCGGCGATGGCGATCTCGCTCGGCTTCTACCGCAACAGCCGTCTGCGCGAGATGCCGGGCCTGATCGCCGAAGCGGTCCGCAACGCAGCGGGCATCGCGCTGGTGATCGCGGTATCGGCCTCGCTGTATCTCTGGATGCGGGAATCCGGCATGGCGGAGAATTTCTCCGCCTTCGCCGCCCGGAACGGCCTGTCCACCTGGCCGTTCCTGATCCTCACCAACATCGCGATGCTGCTGCTCGGCATGTTCCTGGAGGTAATCGCGGTCATCCTGATCGTCGTTCCCTTCGTCCTGCCGCTGTTCGACGCACTCGGCATCGACCCGGTACATTTCGGTATCCTGCTCGTCATCAACCTGGAACTCGCGCTGATGACGCCGCCGCTCGGGCTCAACCTCTATATCCTCTCGTCGATCTCGACCGCGCCGGTTACCGAGATCTTCTCCGGCATCGCCCCCTTCCTGCTGATCCTCGCCCTGGTGCTCGCGATCGTCACTTTCATTCCCGACGTGACGCTCCTGCTGCCGGGCCTGATCGTGGGCCCGTGACGGCAGGCCTGCAGCCGGGTTAAGGTACAGACAAATACGGATAGGAGTGAGCGCAATGGACGGTGTCGAGACCATCTCGCCGGATCGCAAAAGGTTCTATGACGACATCGCCCCGATGCATCTCGCCCCGCTGTGGGAGGTGCTGCACGGCCTCGTCACACCGCAGCCGGTCGGGCATTGCCAGCCCGCGATCTGGCATTACGACGCCGCGCGCCCGAAGATCATGGAAGCCGGCGACCTGATCACCGCGAAGGAAGCCGAGCGCCGCGTGCTGATCCTCGAGAACCCGGCCCTGCCCGGCGAATCGCGCATCACCACCTCGCTCTATGCCGGCTGGCAGCTGATCCTGCCCGGCGAGGTCGCCCCCTCGCACCGCCATACCCAGTCCGCGCTCCGCTTCATCGTCGAGGGCGAGGGCGCCTATACCGCGGTCGACGGCGAGAAGACCATCATGCGGGAGGGCGATTTCGTCATCACGCCGTCCTGGACCTGGCACGACCACGGCAACGAGTCGGACCGGCCGATGGTCTGGCTCGACGGGCTCGACATCCCGATGCTGCAATTCTTCGACGCCTCCTTCGCGGAACGCTACCCGGAAGACACCCAGCCTCTGGCGCGCCCCACGGGCGACGCGCTGGCACGCTACGGCTCCGGCCTGCTGCCGGTGGATCACAAGCCAGAGCGGCCGAGTTCGCCGGTGTTCAACTATCCCTATACCCGCACCCGGGAAGCGATTGAGACGATGCGGCGGACTGAAGAATGGTACCCCTGCCACGTGCTGAAGCTGAAATACGTCAATCCGGAAACCGGCGATTACGCCATGCCGACGATCGGCACCTTCATGCAATTGCTGCCGAAGGGTTTCGAGACCGCCGCCTACCGTTCGACCGACGCCATGGTGTTTTCCGTGGTCGAGGGCACGGGCACGGTCCATGTCGGCGAAACGCACTCTTTCGATTTCGGGCCGCGCGACTGCTTCGTCGTACCGAGCTGGCATGCCTGCCGCTTCGAGGCGAAAGAGGATGTCGTCGTCTTCTCCTTCTCCGACCGGCCGGTGCAGGAAAAACTCGGCTTCTGGCGGCAGGACCGGGGCAACCACTAGAAACACTCCCCTCATCCTGAACTCGTTTCAGGACCTCGAACGACAAGCCTGAGCCTGCCTAATACCACACGGCTCAGATGGTCGAGGTCCTGAAACAAGTTCAGGACGAGGAAACAAGGGATAAGAAAACCGATGAAACAAACCCGATATCCAGCCGTTTTCATGCGCGGCGGCTCGTCCAAGGGCGTGTTCTTCCATGAGCGCGACCTGCCGGCGGACCCGGGCCTGCGCGACCGTATCTTCCTCGCCGCCATCGGCAGCCCGGATACCTACGGCCGGCAGCTGAACGGCATGGGCGGCGGCGTCTCCTCGGTCTCCAAGGCGGTGATGATCGGCCCGCCGAGCGTCGAGGGTGCCGATCTCGACTACACCTTCGCCCAGGTCGCGGTCGACCGGCCGCTGGTCGATTATTCCTCGAACTGCGGCAACCTCTCCTCCGCCGTCGGCCCCTTCGCCGTCGACGAGGGGCTGGTAAAGGTCAGCGACGGCGAGGTCCTGATCCGCATCCACAACACCAACACGAAGAAGATCATCCATTCCCGCTTTCGAGTCCGCGACGGCATCGCCGATGTCGGCGGCGACCAGACCATTCCGGGTGTCAGCGGTTCGGGCGCGCCGATCCGCCTCGATTTCCTCGATCCGGGCGGGGCAACCACGGGCCGCCTGCTGCCGACCGGCAACGTCATCGACCGGCTGGACGTGCCGGGTGTCGGCGCGGTGGAGATCAGCATGGTGGATGCCGCCAACGGCTGCCTGTTCATCGACGCCGCCGCGGTCGGCCTCAAGGGCACCGAGAAGCCGGAGGAGATCGAGGCCAACAAGACGGCAATGGCGGCGCTCGACGCCATTCGCCGCCACGCCGCCGTCGCCATGGGGCTGGCCGCGACGCCGGGGGAAACCCCGCTTGCCAACCCGAAGATCGCCATCGTGGCAAAACCCGCGGACTACGAGACGATCTCGAAGGAAACGGTTCCCGGCGGCTCCATCGACCTCGTCGCCCGCATGATCTCCATGGGCCAGTGCCACCGGGTGTTGCCGCTGACCGGCGGGTTGTGCCTGGGTGCGGCCTGCCGGATGACCGGGTCGGTGCCGGCTCGACTGCCGCCGGGCGTCGGTGAGTCCATCCGTCTCGGCACGCCGTCCGGTCCCTTGACAGTTGATGCGGAAGTCGTGCCGGATGGTGATAGCTGGAAAGCGAACCGTGCCAGCGTATTCCGTACGGCGCGCCGAATGATGGAAGGCAACGTGCTGGTGCCTGAAGAGACCCTCGCCGCAGCGGCGGAATAGATCGTCGGCGGGAAAGGCCCTAACGCACCCAGCTTGCCTTCCGCTTCTCCTGGAAGCTCGTCAGCCCCTCGGCCGCTTCCGCCGAGATGCGCTTGCGGGCATGCTGTTCGGCGAGGCGTTCGGCGAGATCTTCAGGGAAACCGCCGGCCATCTCGACGGCGACTGCCTTGGTCTGGGCGACGCCGTCCGGACCGCAGGCCAGCAGCGCATCGATGACCTTCCCGGCCGCCGCGTCCAGATCGTCGCGCGGGGCAAGTTCATGCACCATGCCCATGCGCAGTGCCGCCTCCGCATTGAACGGCTCGGAGGAGAGCGCATAGCGGCGCACGTTGCGCACGCCGATGGCGTGGTTGAGCTGGGGGACGATCGGTCCCGGCATCACGCCCCATTTCACCTCTGAAATGCAGAAGCTCGCATCCTCGGACGCCACCACCACGTCGCAGGAAGCCACGATACCGGTGCCGCCGCCATAGCAGGCGCCCTGCACCACGGCCATCGTCGGTTTCGGGTAAAGATAGAGTCCGCGCATGGCGTTGGTGGTATCCCGCGATACCTGCAGGTTGGTTTCCCAGTCGGCAGCGGAAACTTCCCGAAGCCAGCCGAGATCGGCGCCGGCCTGGAAATGCTTGCCGTTGGCGCGGATCACCACGACACGGACCTTGTCGTCTGCCGCCCAGCCGGTCAGCAGGGCGGCGAGACCGGAGACCATGTCCCCGTTATAGGCATTGTGGACCTGAGGGCGGTTGAGCGTGGCGGTGGCGACGCCGCGGGAATCGACGGCGCCGAGAACGACGGGTTCGGACATGGGTTTCCTCCGGAATTTATCCGGACAAATCTACATCACAGGACCGGACTGTAAATCCCGCCGGGAACGAAAACCTCAGGAAGCGCTCAACTGGCTGACGTCGATATCGTCATCGACCATGATGGTGTAGCTGCCATTCTGGTAGATCGAATAGGTATCGTCGCCGGCCCCGTCGACGTCGAGAACGGTATCATTACCGCTGTCGGTCCAGGTCTCGCTGCCGATCAGCGTGTCGCCGGCATCGCCCATGATGATCAGGGAATCGTTGGCATCGGTGATCTCGCCGATGCCCGAGGCGTTGATGATCAGTTCCCACGCCCCGTCATCCATATCGATGACCTCGATATTGTCGACCAGGCTGGAGATTGCACCGGTAAGGTCGAGGGTACCGCCGCCGGAATCCAGCATCAGGATATCGTTGTCCGACGCGCTCGATCCGCCGTCAAACAGGACACCATCGGTGGTGAAGTAGAGCGTATCGTTACCCGAGCCGCCTTCCAGCGTGTTGTTGCCGGAACCGCCGTCCAGGACATCATTCCCGGATCCGCCATACATGATGTCATGGCCAGTACCACCGGAAAGGCTGTCATTTCCTGCATTGCCGTAGAGCGAGTCATTACCGCTCTGGCCGAACAGAGTGTCGTTACCGTCATTGCCCTGCATGTTGTCGTCACCGGCCCCACCCTCAAGCGTGTCGTCATTATAGCCGCCATACATGAGATCGTTGCCGGTTCCACCATCGAGATGGTCGTTGCCGGTATTGCCGGACAAGGTGTCGGCGCCGGAACCGCCGGATATGCTATCGTCACCGTCTTCGCCATACAGCGAGTCGCTGCCGGAGCCGCCATTGATCAGGTCGTTTCCGGTGCCCCCGTAGATCCTGTCATTGCCGGTTTCACCGAACAGCGTGTCGTTGCCGGCATTGCCG
>JAVKCR010000140.1:0-5018 GCA_040222645.1 Rhodospirillales bacterium | reverse complement strand
CTCGATACCTGCCTGTCCGTGCTTGAAGACGCCGAAGTCGTCCCCGAGGACGTGAAGGGCGTGGTGCTGGTCGGCGGTTCCACCCGCGTGCCGCTGGTTCGCCGCCGCGTCGCCGACCTGTTCGGCCAGGAACCGCTTGCCGACATCAACCCCGACGAGGTTGTCGCCGTCGGCGCCGCCCGCCAGGCCGATGCGCTGACCGGCGGGTCGGATGCGCTGTTGCTGGATGTGGCGCCGCTGTCGCTCGGCATCGAGACCATGGGCGGCATCGTCGAGAAGGTAATCGAGCGCAACACCACCATCCCGGTCTCGTTGGCGCAGGAATTCACCACCTACCAGGACGGCCAGTCCGCGATGATGATCCATGTGGTGCAGGGCGAGCGCGAGATGGTCGACCAGTGCCGCTCGCTCGGCCGCTTCGTGCTGAGCGGCATCCCGCCGATGACGGCGGGGGCGGCCCGCATCCGGGTCACCTAGTCGGTCGATGCCGACGGCCTGCTGACCGTCAGCGCGCGCGAGGAATCCACAGGCACCGAGCAGAAGATCGAGGTCAAGCCCTCCTACGGGCTCGGAGAAGAAGAGATGGCGGACATGCGGCGCGCCAGCATGGAGAACGCGCGCGCCGACATGGAATGGCGGCTGCTCGCCGAAGCCCGTGTCGAGGCCGAACGCGGACTCGGTGCCCTGGACGCGGCGCTCCGTGTCGATGGCGACCTGCTGACCGATGAAGAACGCGACGAACTTCTCTCGGCGGCGGCGGAAGTCCGCACCGCCATCGGCGGCAGCGACCGCGACGCGATCAACGAGGCAGCGGAACGCCTCGACCAGGCGAGCGTCGCGTTCGCCCAGAAACGTATGGACCGCGGCATCGCCGACGCGCTGAAGGGGGTCGCCATGGACGACCTCGAGACCCGCGTCGGGAATGCCGGTAACAGCTGAAGCGAAGGAATTAGAGAGGCATGGCGACGCGGAAGGCCACGTTCATCCTGAAAGACGGTACGCGCAAGGAGGTGGAGGCCGAGGAAGGTCTCTCGCTGCTCGAGGTCGCGCACCGCAACCATATCGACCTGGAAGGCGCCTGCGAGGGTTCGCTGGCCTGCTCGACCTGTCATGTCATCGTCGTTGACGAGGATGTATTTGACGCGCTCCCCGAACCGCTGGAGGAGGAGGAGGACATGCTCGACCTCGCGTTCGGGCTGACCCATACCTCGCGGCTCGGCTGCCAGATCATCATGAACGCGGAAACCGACGGCATCGTCGTGAAACTGCCGGCCGCGACCCGCAACATGATGGTCGACAAGCGCTGAGGGAAGGAGGTTTTCCATGGGCTACAAATGGACCGACGTCTACGACATCGCGATCGATCTCGAGGAAGCGCATCCGGAGGCGGACGTGGTGAATCTGCGGTTCACCGACCTCTGGAAGTGGGTGCAGGAACTCGAGCATTTCGACGATGACCCGCAGAAGTCGAACGAGAAGATCCTCGAAGCCATCCAGATGGCCTGGCTCGAGGAGCGGGAGTAGGGCTCTCCTGCCTCATGCTCTCCCGGTTATGTCATCCCGTACCTGATGCGGGAGCCTGAGCGTTCAGGCAATGCCTGTCTATCCAATCTCCTGGGACACAACAATCGTGGGCGTCTCAGACGTTGGGAACTCGCTGGTATGGCTCCCAAGTCAATCTTGGGATAACGGTTTTATACTTTCGGCCTCTAAAGTTCGTCATCCTGGATGGCGCGTAGCGCCAGTCCGGGACCTCCAGAGTCTGCTGCGGATGTCCGAGATCCCGGGTTCCGCCTGCGGCGGCCCCAGGATGACAGGATAGCGAGCCATTGCACCTTCCGACGGAAAATCCTATCTCTCCCCCCCAACATGTTCTCGGGGCGGGGTGCAATTCCCCACCGGCGGTAAGGATCACCGGAAGGCGGTCCGAGCCCGCGAGCGCCTGCCGGCGACGGCAGGGTCAGCAGATCCGGTGCGATGCCGGAGCCGACGGTCACAGTCCGGATGAGAGAGAGCAGGCGGAGCGAAGCGGTGCGCGGGCCAGGGGCCTGCGCCGGCTTACGTGGTCACCTGTCGTGCCGGGAGCGAAACCGACCTGAGAGGTGACCCGCCATGAACCCTGCCGCATCCCCGTCCCATGATCGTTCCGGCGCCCGTATCGCCTTCATCCGCGCCGGCTGGCACGGCGATATCGTCGACGAATGCCGCAAGGCCTTCGTTGCGAAGATCACGGAGGCCGGCGTGCCGGAAACGAACATCGAGATCGTCGATGTTCCCGGCGCCTATGAAATTCCGCTGATGGCGAAGCTGCTCGCCGAGTCCGGCAACGTCGATGCCATCGTCGCCAGCGCCCTGATCGTCAATGGCGGCATCTACCGCCACGAATTCGTCACTACCGCGGTGATCGACGGCATGATGCGTGTTCAGCTCGATACCGGGGTGCCGGTGCTTTCCGCCGTGCTGACGCCGATCAACTTCCATGAAAGCCGCGAGCATCACGATTTCTTCTTTGCCCACTTCACCGTGAAGGGCGGCGAGGCGGCGGCGGCCTGCCTGCAGACTCTCGCCAACGTTGCGCGTTTCCGCAAAGTGGCGGCCTGACGGCTTGCCCCGGTTTGCCGGGACCCGCAGGATGTCAGCAGGTGAGGCAATCGGGAGGATGACATGAAGGCGGCGTTCTATCGCGCCCACGGCGCGGCGCGGGATGTGCTGGAGATCGGGCAATTGCCGGACCCGCAGGCCGGCCCGGGCCAGGTGCTGGTCCGCATCGCGGTATCCGGCATCAACCCGTCCGACGTGAAGACCCGCCAGGGCACGACGGCGCGTCCGTTCGACGGGGTGCGTATCCCCCACAACGACGGTGCGGGCGAAATTGTCGCGGTCGGGCAGGGCGTCGACACGGCCCGGATCGGCCAGCGCGTCTGGGTGCACAATACCGGTGCGTCGAACGTGCTGGGTACCGCCGCCGAACTGGTCGCGGTTCCCCAGAACGATGCGGCGAAGCTGCCGGACAATATCGGTTTCGAGGAAGCCGCCTGTTTCGGGGTGCCGCTGCTGACCGCCTGCCACGGCGTCACGGCCGCCGGGCCGGTCGAGGGCAAGATCGTGCTGGTGACCGGCGGTGCGGGCGCGGTCGGCCACTACGCCGTGCAGCTTGCCACGGCGCTGGGCGCCACCGTCATCGCCTCGGTGAGTTCCGAGGAGAAAGCCGCAGTCGCGCGCGAAGCCGGCGCGCGCCACATCGTCGATTACCGGACCGAGGACGTGCCGGCGCGGATCCGGGATATCACAGAGGGCCGGGGCGTCGATCATGTGGTCGAGGTCAATCTCACGGTGAACGGCCCGACCCTGCACGAGATCCTGGCCGTTGGCGGCAGTGCGGCGATCTACGGATCCGACGGCGCCGAGGTGACTCTGAACGCCAGGTTCCTGCGCATCCAGCTTGCGGCGCTGCATTTCTACAATGTCTATGCCCTGCCGGAGACGGTGCTGGCCGCCGCCAAGGCGGCGCTGCTGCCGATCCTCGAGACGGGCGCGCTGAAGACCCGCATCGCCGGGCGTTTCGACCTCGACGATATCGTCGCAGCCCACGAGGCGGTCGAGAGCGGCGAACTGGTCGGCAATGCCGTGGTCAGGGTCACCCGGTAACAAAATTTTAGCGGCGGTCCCGATGCCGGTGTTCATCCGCTATAGTCAGGTTCCAGGGGAAAGCATCGGGAGAAGGAGGGAGCGATGAATATCGATGGCAAGGTCGTGATCATAACCGGCGCGGCCGGAAATCTCGGCAAGAAGGTCGCGGAGGCATTCGGCCAGTCCGGCGCTCGGTTGGCGCTGGTGGATGTCTCGGCGGAACGCCTGGACCAGGTCTATGGACCGGAAAGCGAGACGGTGTTGCCGCTCCCGGTCAACCTGCTGGATTCTGCTGCTGTGGCAGCCGCAACCGAACAGGTTATCGACAGGTACGGTCGCATCGACTGCCTGTGCAATATCGCCGGCGGCTTCGACATGGGCACGGCTGTGCACGAGACGCCGGACGACATGTTTCAACGCATGTACGACCTGAATGTCCGCACCATGGTCAACATGTCACGATCCGTGGTTCCGGCGATGATCGAGGGCGGAGGCGGTACCATTGTCACCATCGGCGCCGGCGCGGCGCTCAAGGGCATGGCGAACATGGGGGCCTACATCGCCTCGAAAAGTGCCGTCATCCGCCTTAGCGAGAGCATGTCGGAAGAACTCAAGGGCAAGGGCATCAACGTCAATTGCGTATTGCCGAGCATCATCGACACGCCGCAGAACCGCGCCGCCATGCCGAAGTCCGATCCCGGCAAGTGGGTGACCCCGGAGGCGCTGGCGGACGTGGTGCTGTTCCTGTCCTCAGGAGCGGCAAGGGCGATCCACGGCGTGGCGCTGCCGGTATCCGGGCTCAGTTGACAGGCTGTTCGGCAACCGACAGAGGCGTCTGCAGCAATTCTCGCACGACGGGGTTCGGGAATTTCCGTTCCATCGTGATCGCGTAGAATGTCTCTCCAAGCCCCGTCAGCCGTCCGGCTTCGACAAGTTGTCCGCTTCT
This sequence comes from Rhodospirillales bacterium, assembly GCA_040222645.1. Taxonomy (GTDB): domain Bacteria; phylum Pseudomonadota; class Alphaproteobacteria; order Rhodospirillales; family HT1-32; genus HT1-32. Next base: position 442 of record JAVKCR010000140.1, on the reverse strand, counting down.
GAGTTCGTCCAGTACGACGATGGGTGGAATGACGGCGAGTCCGATACCTTCTCGGGCGAGCAGGCGGACCATCGCCATGTCGTCGACTTCGGCGACGATCTGCGGTTTCACGCCCAGCCGGTCGATCACGGCGTCCAGCGTGACACGCAGTCCGCTCGTCTTGGTCGGCAGGATCAGCGGCCGCTCACCAAGCAGTTCCGTAACGCCGAGGTCGCCGGCACATTGAGCTGGCACGCCGATCAGGCTGACAGGCTGCTCGTCAATGCGCTGGACGATGTAGGGTGACAGGGCGTCGGTTTCCGGGGCGGCGTTGGTGAGCACGAGGTCGATCTGCAATGACGTGAGGGCGGCCATGAGTTCCGCTGCGCTGCCGGAACGCAGGGTGATCGCGATGTCGTTCCGGCCGAGTACCGGCCCGAGAAACGACAACTGGAATATCCAG
>JAVKCR010000139.1:0-4418 GCA_040222645.1 Rhodospirillales bacterium | reverse complement strand
TCGCCCACGGGCATTTTTGCATCCGCATCGATGACACTGGTCACGCTGCCGTCTCCTTGAACATGTCCTGACAATCTCGAGTTTGGGGTGGGATACTATGAACTTAGCGACTTAACCAGCGTGTTATAAGCCTGATTAATGCGTTTGAGACGCTCTTCCGCGATACGGTCGCCGCCATTGAGATCCGGATGATACTTCTTCGCCAGTTCCCGGTAGCGGAGCTTCACATCCGCACGGGTGACAGGCGCCTTGAGACCCAGTGTATCGAGGGCCTGTTTTTCCTCGGGCTTGAGCAACCGGCTGTCGGAATGCCGGTCGCCGCCGATCCGTGTCTCGCCGTCTTCCGGGAACAGCCGGAACGGATCGTCGAGGAAGTGGAAACGCTGCGACCGGCCGGTGGCGCCGAGCAGCCCGAGCGGCCATGTCGGACGGTCCCAGCTCACGTCGCGGCGCCGCGATGCCTCGACCTCGTCGTCGCTCATGCCGGCGTAATAGTTCCAGGCCTTGTTGTATTCCCGCACATGGTCGAGGCAGAACCAGTAATACTGATTGAGATTGTCGCGCGACATCGGGGCGCGGAATTCCCCCATCGCCGCGCATTCCGGATGATCGCACATGCGGATGGCCGCCGCCGGGGCCTCCGCGGCGTCGATCCGGAGCCTAGTGCGGTGGCGCGACGTCTTCATCCAATGAATATGTCCGCTTTGCCTGCCGGTCTCAAGGCCGACGAAAGCCCGCGATTGCATCACCGCACGCCCGCGCCATATGTTGCGGCTGAAGCATGGCCCGGAGAACCAACATGAGCATTGCCGAGCGCATCCGCCGGAAGATCACCGAGAACCTCGCCCCCGTCGCGCTCGAGGTGACCGACGAAAGCCACAAGCATGAAGGCCATGCCGGCCACCAGCCCGGCGGCGAGACGCATTTCCACGTCTCGATCGTCTCGGCTTCCTTTGCCGGCCAGAACCGCGTCGCCCGCCAGCGGATGGTCTACGCCCTGCTGGCCGACGAGATGGCGGAACGCGTCCACGCGCTGTCGCTGGTCACCCGCACCCCCGACGAGGCGTAAGAAGCCTCAGGCCTCCACCGAGCCTTCGAACTCCGCGGCCGGGCGTGATGTCCAGCGGGCGTCGAGTTGGACGCCGGCGGCGCGGAACAGGTTCATGACGGGGCAGCGGAACTCGACGTTCTTCTTCAGCTGTTCCACCCGCTTCGCGCTCTCGTCGGTGAAGACCACGATATCGAGTGTCGCCTTCTCGAAATAGGGACGGATGCCCGGCACCCCCTTCGGCCCGCGGACGTCGATCTGGCTCTCGCAGGCCAGCGTCACGCCGGCATAGTCGAACTTCATCGCCTTCGCGACGCCGTTGATGATCACCCCGTCGCAGCCGACCAGCGCCACCAGGGCCGTCTCGAGCGGGCTGGGCGCGGTGTTGGTGCCGCCGAGCGAGGCCGGCTCGTCGGTGAACACCGGGTCGAAGTCGCGGACCTGCACCTTGGTGCGGGTGCCGGCGGCATTCACCGCGGTGACGTTTCGGATGGCGATCTTCTGGGTTTTCGGATCGATGCTCGGTTCGATGATGTCGGAATCCAGCATGTCTGTTCCTTCTCCGGTTCGATGTCAGATGATGTCGAGGAGGACGCCCGTCGGCGGGCGGTAGCCCATGAGATGCAGCAGCCCGTGGATGGTGGCGAACACCGCGACGCCGTAGATCGCGCCGGTGACCACGCGCATCCGCCCGCAGGCGAACAGCATCCAGGCGATCAGCCCGATTGTGGCGATGTTGAAGCCGATCGCCCACATGGCGATCACGTAGACGATCAGTGCGCCGAGATACCAGTGCTCGCGGAAACCCGGCACGATGCCGAGCGCCGGCAGCAATTGCGCCGAATCGTGGAAGCCGGTCATCTCCCAGAAGGCGTAGGCGAACACCGCGACCATCAGGATGGCGAGCGTGAGCGACGCTCCCGGCTGTTCGGCGACGCCGAGCGAGGGGCGCGGCGGGGACGCGGCGGCTTCCGCGGCGGCGGCATGCCGGCCGCGCCAGGTTTTCCAGAGCCGCCATGCGAGCGGCACCACGATCAGGGCGGCGATGATCAGCACGCCGGGCCGGGCCAGCCAGGCCCAGCCGTGGATCTGCGTGGTGAGCCAGAAATACTGTTCCATCGGCCCCGCCAGCACGAAGCCGACCAGCACCGGGGCGCGCGGCCAGCCGGCGTTCTTCATCAGCCATCCCACGGACCCCAGCATCACCAGCATGAAGATGTCGCCGATGCTGGTGGTCGACTGGTAGGCGCCGATCACCATCACCAGCAGCAGCGGGGCCGCGATGATCGCGAAGGGGATGCGCGTCAGCCGGGCGATCATCGGGGTGATGGCGAAACAGATCGCCGCGCCGACCACCGAGGTCAACGCCACCGACCAGACGATCAGGAACATCAGGTCCGGGTTCTCGCTGACCATGCGCGGGCCGGGATAAAAGCCGAAGGAGAACAGCGCCCCGAGAAAGATCGCCGCCGCCGGACCGCCGGGCACGCTGAACAGCACGGTCGGCACCAAATCGGCGATGATCGTCGCGTTGTTCGCACCTTCCGCCGCCGCGATGCCCCGGATATCGCCATGGCCGAAGCGCGAGCGGTCCTTCGACGTGCGCATGGCATGGGCGTAGGCGACCCAGGTCGAGGCCGAGGCGCCGACCGCCGGCACGAAGCCGCCGAACACCCCGATGATCGAGGCGCGCAGCACGAGATAGCGGTTCTTCCAGAAATCCCGGAATCCCTCGCCCCAGCGGGTGACCACCATCTGGTCGTTGGCGATGCCGCCGCCGGAGGTCAGCATGGAGACGATCTCGGCGATGCCGAACAGGCCGAGCGCCACCACCGCCAGCGAGAAACCGTCGAGCAGATAGGCCTCGCCGAAGGTGAAACGGAAATCGGCCGCCGCCGGGGCCGGGCCGACGACGCCCAGCAGGATGCCGAAACAGGCCGCGGCGAGACCCTTGGAAATCTCGCGACCCACCATGGAGGAGGCGAAATAGAGCCCGACCACCGCGAACATGAACAACTCCGGCGTGCCGAGCGCCAGCACCACCGGTCCCGCGACGGGGATCGCCACCAGCAGCACCAGCGCCCCGATCAGCCCGCCGACCATCGACGACAGGAAACCGACGCCGAGCGCGGTGGCCGCCCGACCCTCCTTGGCCAGCGCATGGCCCTCGATCGCCGTCGGGGCGGAAGCCGGCGAGCCCGGCGCGCCGATCAGGACCGAGGTGATGGTGTCGGCGGTATAGACCACCGAGATGGCGCCGAGCAGCATGGCGAGCCCGGCGAAGGAATCCATGAGATAGATGAAGGGCAGCAGGATCGAGACCGCCGCCACGCCACCAAGCCCCGGCAGCATGCCGAAGATCATGCCCGCAACCATGCCGGCGAACAGCGCCAGCAACCGGACCGGTTCGAACAGCATCTCGAGTGCCGACAGGGCATGTTCGAACATCAGGTGCTCCGGTAATCGGACAATCGTTCAGTCGAAAATCCGGTCCGGCAACCGGTTGACCCGGCCGCCGGACCGTACACAGGGAGACGCCGCCGAACGGCGCCCTTCGACGATCAGAACTTCACGCCGTACTTCTCGCCCAGCAGCTTGACGAGATAGCTGCGGATCTCGTCGGACGGCTGCAGCGCCTTCTTGATCAGGGGGCCGGCGACCGATCCCTTGGCGAGACGGGCACCGTTGGTGACCTTTTTCGATGCTTCGACAAATTCCGGATCGGCGTTGATCGCCTCCACGGTCGCATCGAAGATCGCCACCACCTCGTCCGGCGTGTCGGCCGGCAGGTAGGCGGTCAGCCCGAAGGCATAGGTCACCGAGGCGATCGCCTCGAAGGCGTCCCAGCCGATGCCGCTCGGCGCCTTGCCGTAGAGCTGCTCATGCACCTCGTAGACCGACGGCAGTTCCGGCGCGATGGGGTCACGCGCGGTGACATGGCCGTTGGCGTCGACCGAGCCGCCGGTCCAGAGCGGCACGGCCTTGCCGGTTTCCACGAGCTGCTTCACCTGGGTCAGGTAGACCGGGGTGAACTGGTAGTCGATGGTGGTCTCGCCGCGTTCGAAGGCGAGGCGCACCGGGCCGCGGCCCGGGAAGCCGAGCACCGACTTGACGTCGAGGCCGAGCACTTCGAAGGACAGCAGCCCCGGCAGGTCCGAGGCCGCCGCGGCGATGCCGCCATAGATCAGCGGGATCTTGGAGCTCTTGATATCCGCCGCCTTGGTGACACCGGTCTCCGGCGAGGTATAGGCAACCGCGCTGAACGGATGCGAATAGGCCACCTTGAAGGAGGCGAGATCGTACTTCACTTCCTTCTTGCCCAGCACGTAGGGGTTCGCCGTCGACGAGGTGGTGAACAGGATCGTCGTGC
>JAVKCR010000138.1:0-4848 GCA_040222645.1 Rhodospirillales bacterium | reverse complement strand
CGCGCCCATGACCTGGAAGGCATCGCGAATTTCCTCGACGCTGAGTTCGGTCACGGTCGCGCCGCGGTTCGGCGTCAGTTCCACGAGCCCTTCGTTGGCGAGCACCTTCAGCGCTTCGCGGAGCGGGGTGCGGGAGATGCCGAAATCCTCGCAGAGCTGTCGTTCAGGCACCTTGCCGCCCGGCGGCAGGACACCCTCGACGATCATGTCGCGGATTCTGTCCGCGGCCTCGCCGAACAGGGATGGCCGGCGGATCGGGTCCGAACCGATCTGGTTCATCCGCGGATTGCCTTGTCGAGGATACGCGCGACATGCAGCGCCTCGCGTCCCGCACCGTCGCCGATCTGGTGGCGGCAGGACGTTCCGTCGGCGACGATCAGCGTCTCCCCATCCGCGTCGCGCACCTTCGGCAGGAGATCGAGCTCACCCATCTGCATGGAGACCTCGTAATGCTCCGCCTCGTAGCCGAAGGCGCCGGCCATGCCGCAGCAGGATGACTGGATCAGCTCGGTCTGCAATTCCGGCACCATGGCGAGCGCCTGCTGCACGCTGCCGACCGCGCCGAATGCCTTCTGGTGACAATGACCATGCAGCAATGCCTTCGACCGGCCGACCGGTTTCAGGTCCAGCTTCATCTTGCCAGCCTCAGTCTGCTCGACGATGAATTCCTCGAACAGCTTCGATGCGGCGGCAAGGCGTCCACTCTCGTCGCCCGGCAGCATGGAGCGGAACTCGTCGCGCAGCGTGAACAGGCAGGAGGGTTCAAGCCCGACAACCGTCGCGCCCTGTTCGACGAGCGGCAGCAGGGCATCGATGGTGCGCCGGGCTTCCTCCCGTGCTTCCGCCACCAGACCGGCGGACAGGAAAGTGCGGCCACAGCAAAGCGGCCGACCGCCGGTCTCGGGTGTGACCAGTTCGACGTCACCGGCGGCCAGCACCCGTTCCGCGGCACGGGCGTTTTCCGGCTCGAACCAGGTGTTGAAGCAGTCCGAGAACAGCACGGCCTTCGGCCCGCTCCCGGATCTCGACTTCGCGCCTTCATAAGGCTCGGAACTCCATTCCGGCAACGTACGTTCGGCGCTCAGGCCGGCGACTTTCTCGCTCAGGAAGGCGAGGCCGGGAATCTTGTCCCGCAGGTTGAGCAGCCAGCCAAATTTCGAAGCGAGCGGCGCATAGCGTGGCAGGAAGGCGACCAGCCGGTCGCGCAGGCGTATGCCGTGCTTCTGCTGGTAGGCGTGCAGGAACTCGACCTTCATCTTCGCCATGTCGACACCGGTCGGACATTCCCGCTTGCAGCCCTTGCAGCCGACGCAGAGATCCATCGCGGCCTTCATCTCGTCTGACGTGAAGGCGTCCGGACCGAGCTGGCCGGTGATCGCGAGCCGGAGAGAATTGGCGCGCCCGCGCGTCACATGCTGTTCATCGTTGGTGGCGCGATAGGACGGGCACATCACGCCGGGATTGGATTTCCGGCAGGTGCCGTTGTTGTTGCACATCTCGACCGCGCCCGCGAAGCCGCCCCATTCCGACCAGTCGAGCACGGTATCCATCGGCTGCGCGGCATAACCCGGCTTGAAGCGGAACAGGCTGCGGTCGTCCATCTTCTCGGGCCGGACGATCTTGCCCGGGTTGAACAGGCCGTCGGGGTCGAAGGTGTCCTTCACCTCCTCGAAGGCCCGCGCGATGCGGCTGCCGAACATCGCCTCGTGGAACTCGGAACGCACGAGGCCGTCGCCGTGCTCGCCGGAATGCGAACCCTTGTATTCCCGGACGATCTCGAAGGTTTCTTCCGCCAGGGCCCGCATTTTCTTCGCGCCGTCCTCGGTCTTCAGATCGACGATCGGGCGGACATGCAGCGTGCCGACGCTGGCATGCGCATACCAGGTGCCCCTGGTGCCGTAGCGGGCGAACAGTTGGTTCAGCCGGTCGGTATATTCCGCGAGATCCTCGAGCGGCACCGCGCAATCCTCGATGAAGGAGATCGGCTTGCCGTCGCCCTTCATCGACATGACAATGTTGAGGCCGGCTGCACGGACACTCCAGATCTCCTGCTGGAAGGCCGGGTCCTCGGCGCGCACCACGGCGTTCGGGAAGCCGTGGTCGGCCATCAGCTCTTCCAGCATGTCGAGCTTGCGGAGCTGCTCGGCCCGGTCGTCGCCGGCGAACTCGACGAGGAGGAGGGAATCCGGCTCGCCCTGGATGCAGCGGTCGAGCACCGGCCGGAACTCCGCGTTCTGGCGGCCAAGCTCGATGATCGTGCGGTCGACAAGTTCCACCGCCGCCGGGTCGAGTTTCACGATATGCTGGGTGATATCCATCGCCGACCAGAAGGTCGGGAAATGACAGACGCCGAGCGCCTTCGCCGGGGGGATCGGCTGCAGGTCCAGCTCGATCTCCGTGAAGAAGCCGAGCGTGCCTTCGGAGCCCACCAGCAGATGCGCCATGTTGTGGCCGCGCGGATCGATGGAATCGATGTTGTATCCGCCCACCCGGCGCAGCAGCTTCGGAAACTTCTCGGCGATCTCGGCGGCCTCCCTGGCATGCAGGGAACGCATGCGGGTGACGATATCGATATAGCGGGCATCGTCGCCGATGCCTTCGAGATTGCCGGGGATGTCGCCGAAAAAATGTTTCGAGCCGTCATCGAGGATCGCCTCGATGCCGCGCACGTTGTGCACCATGTTGCCGTAGCGGATCGACCGCGCGCCGCAGGAATTGTTGCCGGTCATGCCGCCGATGGTCGCCCGGTTCGCCGGAGACACGTCGACCGGGTAGAACAGCCCGTGCGGTTTCAGCCAGGCGTTCAGGTGATTGAGCACGATGCCGGGCTGGACCCGGACCCTGCGGTTTTCCTTGTCGAACGAGACCACGCCCCTGAGATGCTTGCTGGTGTCTATCACCAACGCCTCGCCGACGGTCTGGCCGCATTGCGAGGTGCCCGCACCGCGGGGCAGGATAGGGACCCCCTGTTCGCGGCCGATGGCGATCGCCGCCTCGATGTCGGTGACGCTCCTGGGCACGATCACGCCGACCGGTTCGATCTGGTAGATCGAGGCGTCGGTCGAATAGCGCCCGCGCGAGAAGCGGTCGAACAGGACCTCGGCGCCGGTTTCCCGGCGCAGGCGTTCGGCCAGCATGCTGTCGCCCGGCCGCGCGCCGCTCGCCCCGATCCTGACCCGCTTCTGTACCGTCATGGCGTTCCGCTTCCATGTTTATGGTTCCTTCGTCCTGAAACGTGTTCGGGACGAAGGAGTGATCTATCGTCGCATACTACCCGGAATGTCTGGGAGCGCCAGCTAAAAAATGCGCATTTGTGTCTAGCGATTCTCATGTCCTCAGGCACGTGAATGCCCGTACTATCCTTTATTATATAACGTTTTTTGGAAGTTTCCGCGATCCGGCAAAAGCGATTGCCCGCTGCCAAAATGAATGCATAATGCATTCTAACGATAACGGAGGACTTCCATGAACGGACCGCATTTCCTGCAGATACCCGGGCCCACCAATGTGCCGGAGCGCGTGCTCCGAGCCATGGCGCGGCCGACCATCGACCATCGCGGTCCCGAGTTCGGTGAAATCGGCCGCCGGGTGCTGAAGAATGTCAAAACGCTTTTCGGCACGGCCTCCGACGTCATCATCTTCCCGGGGTCCGGCACCGGCGCGTGGGAGGCGGCGCTCGTCAACACGCTCTCGGAAGGCGACAAGGTCGTGATGTTCGAGACCGGCTGGTTCGCGACGCTGTGGAGCCGCATGGCGGCGAAATTCGGCATCGATGCCGAGTTCATCCAAAGCGACTGGCGCCGCGGCGCCGATGCGGACGCGATCCGCGCCCGGCTGGAGAAGGACAAGGCGCACGAGATCAAGGCGGTCTGCGTCGTCCATAACGAGACCTCGACCGGCTGTGTCAGCCCGATCGCGGCGGTCCGCAAGGCGCTCGACGATACCGGCCATCCGGCGCTGCTGCTGGTCGACACCATCTCCTCGCTCTGCTCGATCGAGTACAAGCATGACGAATGGGGCGTCGACGTCACCGTCTGCGGCTCCCAGAAGGGCATGATGCTGCCGCCGGGCATCAGCTTCAACGCGGTCAGCGCGAAGGCGCGGCAGGCGTCGAAGTCGGCGCAGCTGAAACGCTCCTACTGGGACTGGGAGGAGATGATCGCGGCAAACGCCACCGGCTATTTCCCGCATACGCCGGCGACCAACATCCTCTACGGTCTCGACGAGGCGATGAAGATGCTGATCGACGAGGAGGGGCTGGACAATGTATTCAAGCGCCACCGCAAGCTGTCGGAAGCCACCCGTCGCTGCGTCCGCCACTGGGGCCTTGAGATCCAGTGTGCCGACGAGAATCATTACTCGGACAGCCTCACCGCCGTTCGCCTGCCGGACGGCCACTCGGCGGACGCGCTGCGCTCGGCGATTCTCGCCAACTTCAACATGTCGCTCGGCAACGGCCTCGGCAAACTTGCCGACAAGGTGTTCCGCATCGGCCATCTCGGCGAATTCAACCAGCTCACCCTGATCGGCACCCTCGGCGGCGTCGAGATGGGCCTGTCGCTCGCCCAGGTGCCGCACAATTCCGGCGGCGTCGGCGCGGCGGTGGATTACCAGGCGTCGGTCGCCGGGCAGTAGGAACAACCGCCTCGTCCTGAACTTGTTTCAGGACGAGGCGATTACAGGAAACGCACCCATGTCCGGACCGCTTGAAGGCCTGAAGGTCATCGAACTCGCGCATATCATGTCGGGGCCGACCTGCGGCATGATGCTGGCAGACATGGGCGCCGACGTGGTCAAGGTCGAGAAGGTGCCCGGCGGCGACGATACGCGGCGCATGACACCGCCGAA
>JAVKCR010000137.1:0-4122 GCA_040222645.1 Rhodospirillales bacterium | reverse complement strand
CCGCCGGCTACGATTGCTGGCTGCTCGACCACCGCGCCAGCATCGAGCTGCCCTACGCCCGCGCGCAGTACAGTGCCGACGACCTCGCGGCGAACGACTATGCCCCGGCCATCGGGGTTATCCGCACCGTGACCGGCATGAACGACGTGCAGGTGATCGCCCATTGCTACGGCGCCATGACCTTCACGATGGCCATGCTGGACGGGCTGGAGGCGGTCCGCTCGGTGGTGATCTCGCAGATCGCCGCCCATGCGCAGGTTCCCTTCTTCCCGCAGCGGATGCTGGCCTTTCTGCGGGCGCCCGACGCCATGCGGCTGGTCGGCATGGACCGGCTGGATGCGCGCGCCTCGGCCCATCGCGACCTGATGGAGAAGATCATCGACGGCGCGCTCGCCTTCTATCCCTACAATCCCGGCGACCGCAGCCGCAGCGCCACCAGCCGGCGCATCTCGGCGATCTACGGCCAGCTCTACGAGCTCGACCAGCTCAACCAGGCGACCTTCGAGGCGCTGCCGGAGATGTTCGGCGAGGCCTGCATCTCGGCCTACCTGCATCTCGGCCATATCGCGCGGGCCGGCCATATCGTCCGCGCCGACGCCACCGACGACTACCTGACCGACGCGAACCTCAGGCGCTTCAATGTGCCGACGCTGTTCGTGCATGGCGACAAGAACCAGGCCTTCCAGCCGGACGGCACGGCAGCGACCCGCGCCGCGCTGGCCGCCGTGAACGGCGCCGAGCTCTATGACCGGGTGGTGATCCCGGAGACCGGCCATATCGATTGCATCTTCGGCAAGAACGCGGCGGAAACGGTCTACCCGCATATCCTGCGGCACCTGGAGCGGACGTGAGACACCTTGATGCTGTATTCAATATTGCGTAACTTGAATGCAGCATCAAGGTGTGATCAGGAGCCAACCATGCCCCGTACGACGACGATGACCGTAAGACTCAGTGGCACGCTGAGCGACTTTGTCGCCAACAATGTGAGCGAGGCCGGAGCCTACGAAAATGTCAGCGAATACATCCGAGACTTGATTCGGCGGGACAAAGAACGAGTCGAGAAGGATGCCTTTGACCGGTTGAAGGCTGAACTCACCCATGCCTTCGCCGCACCTGACAGCAGCTACGAGCCCCTAACGGCGGCCGATATAATCAACCGCAACAAGGCGTAACCCGGGTTGACGCCCGTCCAACTCCAGCAGTCGGCGGCCCTCCGGCTCGACGAAATATTCCGCTACACCCGTGACCGCTGGGGCCAGGCACAGGCAGAACGCTACATTTCCGGCCTGTTCGAGTCTTTCGGCAAGATTGAGACGCGCGAGATATTCTCGAAACCTGTTCCGGCGGATTTCGGTGTCAATGGTTTTTACTATCGATACGAGCATCATTTCGTCTATTGGCGCCGGCTCAAGAACGGTGAAATCGGGATCGTCACCATCCTGCATGAACGCATGCACCAGATCGACCGCTTCCGCGAGCAACCTGGTCCCTGAGACCGGAACGGCTAACGATCCCCTCCTCCGCTCGCGAACCCATCTCACCTCCGTGATGCGGCTTGATTGGCGGAAAATCTCCGGTGACCGCAATTCTTGGGGCAACGGCGGCCCTGATGTCGCCCGACCTCAAACGGAGATTTCCGAGATGCTTAGTCTTGCAAGACCCGCCGCCATCGCACTGGCGCTTTCGTTGTCCGCCGGCGCCGCTTTCGCCGACGAGATCACCACCTTCGTCAAGCAGGGCGCCGCCATCGGCGGCACCGACCCGGTCGCCTATTTCACCGAGGGCAAGCCGGTCGAGGGCAAGGATGCCTTCACCGCGACCTATGACGACGTCACCTGGAAGTTCGCTTCCGCCGCCAACCGCGACCTGTTCGTGGCCGACCCGGAGAAGTACGCCCCGCAATATGGCGGCTTCTGCGCCTTCGGGGCGAGCAAGGGCTTCAAGGTCCCGGTGGTGCCGGACGCCTGGCAGATCGTCGACGGCAAGCTCTACCTGAACAACTCGAAGGCCGTGCAGCAGCGGTTCGAGGACGACACCAGCGGCATCATCCATGACGCGACCCTGAACTGGGAAATCATCAAGGACAAGAAGCCGGAAGATTTGAAGGAACCGATCATTCGCTGACTAGCATTCGGGCTCGGGGGGTCTTTTTTCCCGTCCCCGTTAGGCAAAAAGCAACGGCGCGGCCCCTTTCCCGGGACCGCGCCGTTCTTGTTGAGCTTACTTCCGCCGGCTGATCACCCGGCGAGGTCGAAGCGGTCGGCGTTCATCACCTTGGTCCAGGCGGCGACGAAATCGTCCACGAAGCGCTCTTCGGAGTCGCTGCTGGCGTAGATTTCGGCGACCGCGCGGAGTTCGGAGTTGGAGCCGAACACCAGGTCGGCGCGGGTGCCCGACCACTTCACGTCACCGGACTTGCGGTCGACGGCATCGTAGCTGCCCTCTTCCTTACCCGGCTTCCACTCGACGCCCATGTCGAGCAGGTTGACGAAGAAGTCGTTGGTCAGCGTGCCCGGCCGGTCGGTGAAGACACCCTTCTTCGAGCCGTCCCAGGTGGCGCCGATGGCCCGCATGCCGCCGACCAGCGCGGTCATCTGCGGGGCGGTCAGCGTCAGCAGCTGGGCGCGGTCGACGAGGTACTCCTCCGCCGGGCCCGTCAGGCCCTTCGCGGCGTAGTTCCGGAAGCCGTCCGCCTTCGGCTCGAGCGGCTCGAAGGAATCGGCGTCCGTCTGCTCATCGGTCGCATCGGTGCGGCCCGGTGCGAAGGGCACCGTCACTTCATGGCCGGCCGCCTTTGCCGCCGCCTCGATGGCGGCGGCGCCGCCGAGCACGATCAGGTCGGCGAGCGATATCTTAACGCCGCCGGATGCCGAGGCATTGAATGCGGCCTGGATCGCTTCCAGCTTCGCCAGCACCCTGGACAGTTCCGCCGGGTTATTGGCTTCCCAAACCTTCTGCGGCGCAAGCCGGAAGCGCGCCCCGTTGGCCCCGCCCCGCATGTCGGAATTGCGGTAGGTCGAGGCGGACGCCCAGGCCGTGCGGACCAGTTCCTGAACCGAGAGACCGGAGGCCAGTACCTGGGCCTTGAGGTCCGCGATCTCGGCATCGCCCACCAGCTTGTGGTCGACCGCCGGAACCGGGTCCTGCCAGATCAGCTCTTCCTCGGGCACTTCCGAACCGAGATAGCGCACGCGCGGCCCCATGTCGCGGTGGGTCAGCTTGAACCAGGCGCGGGCAAAGGCATCGGCGAAGGCTTCCGGGTTTTCGTGGAAGCGCCGCGAAATCGGCTCGTAGACCGGGTCGAAGCGGAGCGAGAGGTCCGCCGTCGTCATCATCGGGCGGTGCTTCTTCGACGGGTCGTGCGCGTCGGGGATCATGTCCTTCTCGGCGACGTCCCTGGCCAGCCACTGATGCGCGCCGGCCGGGCTCTTGACCAGTTCCCACTCGTAGCCGAACAGCATGTCGAAATAGCCGTTGTCCCACATGGTCGGGTTCGGTTTCCAGGCGCCCTCGATGCCGCTGGTGGTGGTGCACATGGCCTTGCCGGAGCCGAAGGCGTTGGACCAGCCGAGGCCCATCGCTTCCATCGGGGCCGCTTCCGGTTCGGGTCCGACCAGCGACGGGTCGCCCGCGCCGTGGCACTTGCCGAAGGTGTGACCGCCGGCGACCAGGGCGACGGTTTCCTCGTCATCCATCGCCATGCGGGCGAAGGTTTCGCGCACGTCGCGGCCGGAAGCGACCGGGTCCGGGTTGCCGTTCGGGCCTTCCGGATTGACGTAGATCAGACCCATCTGCACGGCGCCGAGCGGATCTTCCAGCTCGCGGTCGCCCTGGTAGCGCTCGTCGCCGAGCCATTCGGTTTCCGCACCCCAGTAGATGTCGTCTTCCGGTTCCCAGATGTCCGCGCGGCCGCCGGCGAAGCCGAAGGTCTTGAAGCCCATGGATTCCAGCGCACAATTGCCCGCGAGGATCATCAGGTCGGCCCAGGACAGGCTGTTGCCGTACTTCTGCTTCACCGGCCAGAGAAGGCGCCGGGCCTTGTCCAGGTTGCCGTTGTCCGGCCAGCTGTTGATCGGCGCGAAGCGCTGGTTGCCGGTGCTTGCACCGCCCCGGCCGTCG
>JAVKCR010000136.1:0-4456 GCA_040222645.1 Rhodospirillales bacterium | reverse complement strand
CTTCCATGAGGTTCTTCGGCAGGTCGGTTCCCTCGATCGCGAGATCGAACCTGAACTTGCCATCCTCGCCCATCGCCATCCTATCGATGCGAATGGCGGACACGGTCAGCGGGTCGGGCTTCCCGGGATTGACCGACAGCGAACGGATACCGCCCTTGCCGAGGTCGAAGGCCGGAAACGCCCTCAGCAGCGCGAGATCGTCATTTCCTGACGCCTCGAACAGTTCCGGACGGGTCCGCAGCAGTTCGGCAATCTCGATGGCAGGCTCCGTCAGGTCCACACCCGACCAGTAGGCTTCCGCGAAACCCAGGGCGACGCCGCCATCCATCCGCACGCTTGCCCCGCGTACCGACGACGGCCCCTGGCGCAAACCGTGGACACCGCTGCTGCCGATATGGTCGATGGCGAACGCGAAGCTCTCCAGGTCGATCAGGGCCTTGCTCCGAATACCATCGATCGCGAGGCTGTCGTAACCCGTCCGCTGCCGGGCGAATGTCTCGATGACATCGGCCAACTGCGAGGGGTCATCGAAGTCACCGCCGGCGAATTCCGACTGCTGCCCGACCGATGCAAGATAGGCAATGTCGAGACCGGCAATGGAGGCGCCCGCGATGTCCAGGTCCGCGCGGCCATTGCCGGCGGAGGAGGAACCGGAGAGCGTCAGCGCGATCGCGGAAACCGATGCCGCGCCGAGTTTCTCGCCGGTCATGCCGGTCATCCAAATCCGGCCGTGCCGGCCCTTCAGGGTCGGGTCCGTGCCATCGACGGGCAGGAACGAGAACTCGCCGCCGGGAACGGAGGCCTGCCCGATCCGGAGATTCTCGAGAATGCCGATGATGTCGTTCGCACCGTCCTGTAGGTAGGAGATGTCGGTGATCTCCGCCGCATCCAGCTTCCAGAAGAACCGGAAGCGGTCGGCGGCATCCGCGACATCGAAGGATATCTCGACGCTCTTCCAGCTGGCGTCGGTCGGCGCCCGGAGATCGGGAACCTTGCCGGAATAGGCGGTCTCCCCGGTCTCTGCATCCACCGACAGGCCGAGCCGCCCGATCGCCTCGCCATCGACCACCAGGCCGGTGAAGACGATGGAAACCGGGCCGATTGAAGGGGTCGCCGCCTCGGCGGCCGGCCTGGAAAGCAGCGCCGTGGCAAGCGCCAGCATTGTCAGGAACAGTCTCACGGCGCGCGCCTCCACCCTTCGTTTCCCAGGTTACCAAGTCTAGCAAGCTCGACTATCGCTGGTAAATCACTCCCGGCCGGGAACGCCCGATTTCAGTCCAGTCCCATCAGGCCGCGGGCGAAATCGCGCGGGGAAAAGGCGCGGAGATCGTCCGCCTGCTCGCCGACGCCGACCGCGTGCAGCGGCAGGCCGAACTTCTCGGCCAGCGCCACCACGACGCCACCCTTGGCGCTGCCGTCGAGCTTGGTCATCACGAGTCCCGTCACGTTGACCGCCCCGAGGAAGGTCTCGACCTGGCTGTGGGCGTTCTGGCCGACAGTGGCGTCGAGCACCAGCAGCACCGCGTGCGGGGCGCTTTCGTCGACCTTGCGCATGACGCGGATCACCTTCTGGAGTTCCTCCATCAGGTGCTTCTTGTTCTGCAACCGGCCTGCCGTGTCGACGAACAGGATGTCGGTGCCTTCCGTCCGCGCCCGGGTGATCGCGTCATAGGCGACCGCGGCCGCGTCCGACCCGGTCTCGCGCGCCACCACCGGGGTGCCGGTGCGCTCGCCCCAGACCTGCAGCTGCTCGATGGCGGCGGCGCGGAAGGTATCGCCGGCGGCCATCATCACCTTGAGCCCGGCATCCGAGTAGTTCTTCGCCAGCTTGCCGATGGTCGTAGTCTTGCCCGAGCCGTTGACGCCGCAGACCAGCACCACGTAGGGCTTCACGCCGGGCGCCGGTTCCAGCGGTATCGCCACCGGCGCCAGCAGCTTCTCGATCTGTTCGGCCAGCGCGTTCTTCACCTCGTCGGCGCTGACATCCTTGCCGAAGCGGTTCTTCGCCAGCTCGGCGGACAGCTTCGCCGCCGTCGCAACACCGAGATCGGCGGTGATCAGGATATCCTCGAGTTCCCCGAGCGACGCATCGTCGAGCCGGCCGCCGCGGAAGACGCCCTCGATCGCGCCGGCGATCTTCGACGAGGTCTTGCCGAGGCCGGCGCGCAGCCGGGCAAACCAGCCGAGCGCCATGTCAGGCGGCGCCCGCGACCAGGCGGTCGCCGTCGCGGGCGGTAACCCGGGCATGCATGATGGCGCCGGGTTCCGCCGCGCCAGTCATCTGCACCGGGGCGAAATCCTCGCTGTAGCCGGCATTGTCCTTCTCGATCAGCACATCGACCTCCGCGCCGATCTTGGTATCCAGCCAGCCCCGGAACGCCATCTCGCCGGCGCTGCGCAGCCGGGCCGCGCGAGCCTTGCGCAGGCGGGCCGGCAATTGCGGCATCTTCGCCGCCGGTGCCCCGGCGCGCGCCGAGAAGGGGAATACATGCAGGTGCGTCAGGCCGCAATCGGCGATCAGGCCGAGCGAGTTCTCGAACATCGCCTCGGTCTCGGTCGGGAAACCGGCGATCAAATCGGCGCCGAAGGCCGCGTTCGGACGGAGCTTGCGGACCGCCGCGCAGAACTCGACCGCCTGCGCCCGGCTGTGCCGACGCTTCATGCGCTTGAGGATCATGTCGTCGCCGGCCTGCAGGCTGAGATGCAGATGCGGCATCAGGCGCGGCTCGTCGGCGATCAGGTCCATCAGGTCGCGGTCGGCCTCCGCCGGGTCGATGGAGGAAAGCCTGAGCCTCGGGAGATCGGGTACCGCGGCCAGCAGCCGGCGCGCCATGCCGCCGAGCGTCGGCGCGCCCGGCAGGTCGGCGCCGTAGCCGGTGATGTCGACGCCGGTCAGCACCACCTCGCGGAAGCCGTTTTCCACCAGCCGGCGCACCTGCTCGACGATACCGCCGATCGGGACCGAGCGGTTGTTGCCGCGGGCGAAGGGAATGATGCAGAAGGTGCAGCGATGGTCGCAGCCCTGCTGGATCTCGACGAAGGCGCGGGCGCGGCCCGCAAAATCGCCGACCAGGTGGGCCGCGGTCTCGCGCACCGCCATGATGTCGGTCACCTCGACCGCCTGCGGATGTTCGCCGCACCAGGTCTCGGCCGCCATCTTCTCGATATTGCCGACCACCCGGTCGACTTCCGGCAGGGCGGCATACTTGTCCGGGTCGAGCTGGGCGGCGCAGCCGGTGACCACGATCTTCGCGTCCGGGCGTTCGCGGCGCAGCCTGCGGATCGCCTGCCGGGCCTGCCGCTCGGCCTCGCCGGTCACCGCGCAGGTATTGAAGATCACGGTATTGGCGCAGCCGGCGGCCCGCGCATGTTCGCGGATCACCTCGCTCTCGAAGGCGTTGAGGCGGCAGCCGAAGGTCTGGACCTCGACATCCGGAATGTCGCTCATGCCGCGCTCCGGGCGATCAGCTCCGGCGACAGCGTGCCGGTGAAGGCGGTGGCGACCGGCCCGGTCATCATCACGTGGCCGTCGGGCAGCCATTCGATGTCGAGCACCCCGCCGTCGAGCCGGACCGAGACCTGCTTTTCCGTCAGGCCGCGCCGGTTGGCGGCGACCGCGGCGGCGCAGGCGCCGGACCCGCAGGCCTGGGTGATGCCCGCGCCGCGTTCCCAGACACGGTAGCGGATCGTGTTCCGGTCGATCACCTGGACCACGCCGATATTGGCACGGTCGGGGAACATCTCGTGGCGTTCCAGCACGGGGCCGTGGATATGCAGATCGACCTTCTCCGCGTCATCGACGAAGAAGACCGCGTGCGGGTTACCCATGTTGACGCCGACCGCGTCCTGCAGCGGGCCGCTGCCGACCGGGATATGCAGCGTGTCGACGGCGCTGCCGAGCGGGATCTCGCGCCAGTCGAGCCGGGCCGGGCCCATGTCGACGCGCACGCGCCCGTCGCCGGTCGCCTCGGCATCCAGCAGGCCGGCGATGGTCTCGATCACCAGGTGATCCGAACCGGTCTCGTCCATCACCCGGGCGGCGACGCAGCGCGTGCCGTTGCCGCAGGCCCCGGCCTCGCTGCCGTCGGGATTGCGGATGCGCATGAAGACGTCGGCCATGCCGTCGCGGGCGGGCTCGAGGATCAGCAGCTGGTCGAACCCGACCCCGGTGCGGCGGTTGCCGATGGCGCGCGCCTCCTCCGGCCCGATGACGAGCCTGCCGTCGCGCGCGTCCAGCACCACGAAATCGTTGCCGAGACCGTGCATCTTGATGAAAGGAATGCCGTTCATGCCGCCTTATATGGCGGTTCGCGCCGATGTGTCCACCGGAGAGAGCAAAAGTCAGCCCCCTCCGCCCCTTCGGGGCACCTCCCCCATGTGCCATGGGGGAGGCGATCACAATTGTCGCCTCCCCCGCGCCTAGCGGGGGAGGTGCCCGAAGGGCGGAGGGGGCGCG